>CAIMVB010000001.1 GCA_903844785.1 uncultured Rhodospirillales bacterium
GCATCTGGTCCGGCGGCCAATGCCGCCGGATCGGATGGTGCGATATTGGAAATGACAAAGGTCAGGCAGACCAGCCCGAACAGCATCAGCCCCGCAAGGCCGATGCGGCGTAGGATATAGCCTGCCACCCGTTATTCAGCCCACGGCCCAAAGGGGATAGAAATCAATCTCACCCGTGAAACGGACAGGGCTGAAGGTGAAGCCACGCACATAATCGCGCCGCGCCCAGAGCCGGTTCGCCACCATGCCGAAAAGTTCCGGTTGATCTTCGACGATCTGTGTCTGAATGCGGGCATAAAGCGCCATACGCTTGGCGTTATCAGTCTCGCCGCGTGCCTCGTCGATCATGCGGCTAACCTCGGCATTGTCGTAATGCGCGGTGCCGTAATAAAGGCCCCATGACGAACGATGGTATTGATAGGCCACGGTATCCGGATCGGTGCCCACAGGTGTCACGTAGATCGACATCATATTCGGCGATGTTTCGGGCTTGGAGCCGCGGCTGGTCATGGTAGGCCAGGGTTGGCCCACGATATTCACCCGAATATCCAGGGCGCGGAGGCTATCCAACAGTGCAAGGCCGATCCGGCGCGCATCTTCAAGCCCTGCCACATGGACATATTCAAGTTCGATGCCACCATTGGGGAAGCGGGACCGGCGCAGAAAATCCCGCGCCTTGTCGAGATCCTTGCGCGGAATGCCGGGGACATTGATATGGCCCGCCATGGAACCCGGAAAGGGGCTCGTCATCAGCGTTGCTGCACCGTTGTGGATGGTCAGCAATGACTCATAATCGAAGGCATAGGCGATGGCCTTGCGCAGGTTAATGTCGGCGGTGGGGCCTTGTTGGCAATTGAACTTGATGCCGAAGGTAGTCGAACCCTTGTGGTTTTCGACCACCACGCCCGGCACGCGCGCCAGTTGTTCAAGATCGTCGGGCGTAAGGTTGGTGATGATATCCGCCTCGCGCCGCTGTAACGCGGCCTTGCGTGGCGCTGCTTCGCGGATGATGCGGTAGATGATGCCCGACAGCCGATCATTGCCGGCCATGGGCCAGCCCTTCCAATAATCCGGTACGACGTCGAGGTGAATGAGCGTATTGCCGTCAAAGCGGCGGAGCTTGAAGGGGCCGGAACCAGCGCCATTTTCGGTCAGCCATTTGCGGCCAAGGTCATTACCGTCCTGATTCGCCATTACTTGGCGAGGATTCACAATGTACCACCAAGGCACATAGGAAAGGAACGGCGCAAAAGGGCGTTCAAGCGTGAAGCGTACCGTGTGCGCATTCACCGCCACGATTTTCTCTGGCAGGAGAAAATCTTTCAGCATCCAGGCAATGCCGGCATTCAGTCGCAAGCCACGCTCAAAAGAAAAGCGCACCGCTTCCGCATCCACCGGGTCGCCATTATGGAACTTCGCGTTACCTACCAGATGGAAAGTATAGGTGAGGCCATCGGCTGAAACCTCATGCCGTTCCGCAAGCCAGGGCACAATGCGTGGCGGATCGCCCTCGTACTTCAACAGCGCATCATAGACGCCCTGTTGGATCATGCGCGTTGACCAATCATAGCGCACATGCGGGTCCAGCACCGGCACCTGCTGATTACCGGAAAAGACCAGCACCTTGCGGTTGCCATCGCGCTCAAAAGCCCAGGAAATGCCTGGTGCGCCCAAGCCAAGCGCTGCAGCCCCAGCAAGCAAGCCGCGACGAGAAGGATGATCAATCATAGTGAGCCCCCGGTGGTTGTTGCCAATGCACTAGCCGCGTCTTTGCCTTCTGCCCGCCGCCGCGCGGTGGCGACAGCATCAATGCGACCATCAGCGCCAAGTATAACGCCATAATCATGTTTGGCGCCTTCTGGCGTAATATAATCATCATCCAGATCGGTTTGCACAGCCTCAATTGGCCGCTGCCAGGGTTCACCAAAGCCCGAGCCGCCAGCAATTCTGCCTTCAATCTCCGTCTTTGGGTCCGTCAGCGCGACCATTTCGCCATTGCCGACATCACGTGCTGTTGTATCGTCCAGGCCCTTCACCGCGCCTTTGCCGGGCGCACCTGGACGGCCACCGAAAAGCCCCTCCGGCTTCAGCCCAACGCCTTCGGGGTAGAGCCCAACCATGATCGGTTCATTGCCTGCCGCAAGCCGACGCGCCCGCATGCGCTGGCCAAGCCCGCCACGCTGGCGACCAGCCCCGCCACTATCGGCGACCAGCCCCTTTTCCATCACCAGCACCGGCATGCGCGATTCTAACAGTTCCACCGGTGTATTGGCCGCGCTGGTTGGAAAAAGCAGTCCGGACTTGCCATCCGCCTTGGAAGAAGCACCCTGGCCGCCGCCCATGAAGAAATGGTCTGACGCCACGCGCCCCTGCATATTCCGACCATAAAAGCCAAAGGATTTCGGCAGCCCGGTGAAGGCTTGCACCTTATCGGGAATGGCGGGTGCCAGCGCGCGATAAAGGTTGGGTCCCAGGAACCAGGACAGCCTAGTGCGATAGGCCACCGCGGCCGGCGGCTTGCAATTCAGTGCCGAGCCTTCAGGGGCAACCACGCTGATGGGCGCATAACAACCCGCATTGCCACGCACACCCGGTGTCAACATGCATTTGATGGGATAGGAGGAATGCGCGGCAGTAACATTCATAGTGCAATTAAGCCCACCACGCGGCAGCGTGGGTGGTGCCTCCACATGCTCCACATGAATGGTCTCGCCCTTTTTATGGACGCGTACGCGGTAGCGCAGCGGTTCACCCAGTGGGCGATTTTCAATCTCACTTTCGTAAACGCCATCGGGCACGGCGCGGATGGCGGCACGGGTGGCCGCCTCACTCCGGCCTTGCACCACGGCGGCCAGCGCGGCCAAATCTTGCAACCCGTATTCTTCCATGAAGGCTACCAGACGCTGTGCACCAAGCGCATTGGCCGTCACCATGGATTCGATATCGCCCAAGACTTGGTCACTATTGCGGATATTCGCGGCCAGAAGCCTAAACAGTGACCGATCAGGCTTCCCTGCCTCATACAATTTCATGGGCGGGATCTGCACGCCTTCATCATAGATTTCGCGCGCCGCCAGGGGGTCTTTTACACCACCAATGTCACTGACATGACCAACCGTACCCATCAGCGCCACCACACGGCCTTGGTGGAAAACAGGCGTAACCAAGGCGATATCAAACAAATGCCCCGCACAAAGCCAAGGATCGTTTGTCACCAATACATCGCCGGGCTCCAATGTCTCAGCCGGGAAATGCTCAAGCAGCGCCTTCACGCAGCGTGTCAGGGTCAGGTTGAAAAGCGGCATCGCGCGCGGTGAATGCGCCAACGGATTACCTTGCGGGTCCAGAATTTCATTCGCAAAATCCTGTGCTTCGGCAATAATCAGGGAATAGGCCGTGCGGCAAACGGTCTGCCACATCTCCTCAACAATGGAGATCAAGCGCGACCACATGATCTCCAACCCGATGGGATCGGCCTCAATACGCGCCTTGGCTGCCTCCAACGCCATGCCTGGCGTTACCAATGCCTCGGACCTTACCGCAGCCCCCACAGCGATGCGCAAATTGAGAACGGCATCCACCGTCAGCTGATCGCCCGGCGCGATGATGGTGGTGGCCTCCCGCTCCTCGATAATGGCGGGGCCAGCCAGGCTTTGTCCGGGTTTGAGGCGGTAGCGATCATAGACAGGCGTGTCGTGGAAGGAACCATCGAACCAAGCGGGCCGATTGCCTTTCAACGCTGTCCCTTCCCCGGCGGCCGCACCAACCGCGCCGGAGACAACGATCTCAGGTTCAGGCGAAACCACGCGCACACGTAGTGATAGAAGCTCAATCTCAGCACCTTCGACTACACGGGTGTAAAGGCGCTGATAGGTTTCGATGAAACGCGCACGGATATCGGGCAGGCGGGATGCGTCAATCATGCCATCGGGCAGGGGCACCATGATTTGATGCAATTGCCCAACCATGCGCATTTCTGCCGCACGTTCCACGCGCATGTTATCTTCAGCGACACCCGCAGCGCGCAGCCGTGAGCGTCCGTCCGCTTCAAGCGCGGCTAGCGCTACCGCTATTGCGGTAAAATCAGCGGTCTCGCCAAGAGGCGTGATGATGCTGCGAGAGGTTTCGAAGGCCAAGGGTGCAGCCAAAAAGCCAAGTGCCGAAGCGGCACCCGAAGCGGGCGGCACCAGAATTTCCCTGATGCCCAGAATACGCGCCACGCGCGCCGCATGCGCCGGCCCCGCGCCACCGAAGGCAACCATGGCATAGCGTCGCGGGTCGCGGCCCTTTTCGACCAAATGCACGCGCGTTGCGCCCGCCATGGCCTCACAGACTACGGCATGGACGCCCCAGGCGGCTTCGATGGCAGACAGGCCGAGCCTTTCACCCAAGCGTGCCAGCGCCTGTTCCGCCGCTGCGCGATCAAGCGACATGGTGCCACCCAGGAAGAAGTCCGGATCATAATATCCAAGCAGCAGATTCGCATCTGTCACGGTCGCGCGTGTTCCACCGCGCCCATAACAAGCAGGGCCAGGATTGGCGCCCGCCGAATGGGGGCCAACCTTGATCAGCCCGGTTTCATCCACATCAGCGATAGAACCGCCGCCGGCTCCGATTTCGATCATATCAACCACAGGCGCGCGGATCGGCAGGCCAGAGCCGCGCTTGAAGCGATGTACGCGCGCTGCTTCCATCATGGGCGCCACTTCGGCGCGGCCATTTTCAATCAGGCAAGATTTTGCGGTAGTGCCGCCCATATCGAAAGCCAGCGCATCAGGCAGACCCGCGGCACGAGCGAATAGAACAGTAGCCAAAGCGCCACCGGCGGGTCCGGATTCCAGCAGGCGGATGGGAAAGGCGCGCGCCACCGCAGGCGCGCAAAGCCCACCATCAGACTGCATGAGCCGCAAGGTGCCTTTGAAGTCCAATGCCTCCATTTCGCGCAGTAGGCGGCCCAGATAGCGGTCCATCAATGGCTGCACAAAGGCGTTGGCGCAGGTGGTGACACTGCGTTCATATTCACGAATCTCAGGCGCCACTTCACTTGATAGGCTGATGGAAATATCGGGAAAGGCAGTGCGCAGAATGGCAGCCGCTTCCTGTTCATGTGCCGGGTTGGCATAGGCATGCAGAAAGCAGATGGCGATGGCGCCGCAGCCATCCGCGACCAAGCGCGCCCCGGCGGCCCTCACCTCATCGCCATCAAGTGGCGCAATCTCTACCCCGTCATGCGTGACGCGTTCGGTGATTTCGATACGGTGCCGCCGCGGTACGATAGGGTCCGGAAATTTCAGGAAAAGATCGTAGATATCGTAGCGCTGTTCGATGCCAAGTTCCAGCACGTCACGAAAACCACGCGTAGTCAGAAGCCCAGTGGAAGCGCCACGCCGTTCGATCAGCGCATTGGTAACAAGTGTGGTGCCGTGGAGAATTTCGCCAAGATCTGAAACGGCAATCCCCGCCTTTGCGGTGATGGCGCGGATACCTGTCAGCGCGCCCTCAGCGGGGTCTTCTGGTGTGGTCAGGCATTTATACAGGGTTATGCCGCCATTCGTTGCGTCGAGCAAAACGAAGTCGGTGAATGTGCCGCCAATGTCAAAGCCAAGGCGGTAGCGTGTGAAAGAAATCGGCACCGGGACCCTGCTGCTTTGGTGTATCAAGGAAGGCTATCGGGTGGCTGCAATTAAGGCAAGTAGTTCCGGGTTGGATTTGCCCCGATCAAACCGGACACACGGCTCGGTTGGCCAACTGGCTTGCTATGAACTCACGTGGCGAGCGCATGCGCAAGCCCTAATGCCGGTGGCTGTTGTTGTACTCCTTGAACCTGGCGGATAGCTGCTGCAGGACCAAGATGGTATCTTACGCTGGGTCCATGCGGGCATAGTCGCGTTTCAGGGTTTTGGCGAAGGCCTCGAAGACGCCGTTGCTCTCCGGGCTACGGACCGGCGTAAAGCATGGAACAAGGTTGAGCACTGGGGCAGAACCACCAGAAGATTCCACGGGTTGCGCGTAACACCAAAGACCAGACCATCCGTCAGGCCCTTGACGCCAAATTCCGGCGTCCTGGTTTTGCGAATATAACAGCGCCCGCATCACGCAACAGCGGCACCAATACATCGTCCTGGATGGCGGAAGCCGCATCCGCAAAAAACGCCGAACCAAGCCGCCTGGGCGTGCCACGCAGATCCAGCAAATCCCTGATACTGATCGGCACACCATGCAGGGGGTAAGCGGCGCACCCTTCATCACCGCCTATTCGGCGCGCTGTGCTGCTTCCAGCGCGTCTTCATCCAATATGGCCGTGGACGAGGGGTATTTGTCAAAACTATGCTATGGACCAAGCGTATTAAAGGCCACGTCGGATCCACCGTAAGGATCCGGCGAGTCCGCTATCGTCAGCGTGTCCGTGGTCAAATGATTTGAGCCCAAGCGGCGAACTGAACGACGGAGTATCTGCCTCATCTGAGGTCTAGTTTGCGCGACGGTTAGGCGGCTGCATCAAGCAACGCTTGAACATCGTCAGAATGACCACATAACTCAGCATAAAATTTTTAGAGTCACCATGGTCAGTTAACAGCAGGAACTTTAATTTGGCTTGCCATATCCACCCCCGCCAGGAGTCGCAATGCCGACGATGTCACCTGGCCTGAGCGTAAAGGGGCTGTTCTTGATATCAATCGCCGCTGCATTGATAGAAACTACGCCGCAGACACCCGATCCACCCCCAAGAATTCCTTGCGCAGGCGCTCGTGTTCTTTCGGCATTGAAACCGATCGAGAATGGCCCCCCTTCAAGAATGAGATGAGCCTGCTCTAGCCCGTCTCCCCCCCTGTTTAGCCCCTGCCCACCAGAACCCTGGCGAATACGCCGATGCAATACCCTGATCGGCGCCTGTTGTTCGATCACTTCAACAGGTGTCGAGGAAACGTTTGAGGGCCAAGAAAGTGCTGTTTCACCAACCCCATGGGCAGTTGCACCCATGCCTCCATTAAAGAATGTTTTGAGCGCGAAGCGGGAGCCATCCTGACGCTGGCCTCGGAGCAGGAAGGACCAGATCGGGCTTCCCGTTGGCGCAATGACGCGATTGGGAATTGCGTCGGCTAAAGCACGGAGAACCAATGCTGGTAAATAGTGGCCCACCAATGCTCGATTACCACCGGAATAAGGCCAAACATGATTGACGATTGAACCCTCCGGCGCAATGAGCCTGATTGCTCGTTGAGACCCATCATTATTGGGGCTTTCAGGGTCGAGCACGCATTTCAAGGCATAGGCCGTAAAAGCAAAAGTGTAGCACCAAGCGACATTCAAGGCTGCCGGAATTTGTGCGGAGCTACCTGTATAATCGACCGTCACATTATCCGCTTCCAAAGTGATCTTTGCCTTCAAGCGTATTGGTACGCCATCCATGCCATCAGTTTCCTCCTCGGCGGTCCAGCTTCCTTGGGGCAGTATTGCTAGCGCCTGTCGAACCGCCTTGTCTGTACGATCAAAGCTGGCCGCAGCGAATTTCTCGAAATCAGGAAGTTGCCAATCTATGAGAAGTTTCTCAACGCGCCTTCTCACCAAGTCCAGGGCTGCCATTTGCCCGTACAGATCGCCAAGAACCTCTTCTGGGGCGCGTACGTTCTTCGCCAAAAGTGCAAGGATGGATTGATCCAGCACTCCCTTACGCGCGAGCTTTAAGGGTGGAATCTGAAATCCTTCCTCATGCACATCGGCAATACGCTGCGCGCCACTTCTGCCGCCGATATCAGGCGCATGCGCGGTACTGGCAGCAAAAGCAACAATTTTTCCCTGTTGGAAAATAGGCACCGCGAGGCTGATATCGGCCAAATGTCCCGTGCCCCACCAAGGATCATTGGTGATCAGTATGTCACCATCCGCGATATCTTTTTTGAAGACAGCGACGAAGTGTTCCACCGTTCGCGGCAGGCTGCCGATGAAGCTGGGGATGGATTTATGCCCCTGTGCCAGTAGCTTACCACCCGCATCCGTTATCACCACCGAAAAATCGTCAGATTCACGGACGACGGTGGAAAATGCGCTGCGCACTAGCGTGGCGGATGCTTCGTCCACCACACCGATCAATCGGCGCCAAAGCACCTCTGTAGTCACAGAATCGAAATCACCTGCGCGTGCGGCTTCTGATTCAAGATTGATGATGCCGATCCCCATAATCGAGGATTTCGCGATATCACGCGGGCCAAGCACCAAGGTAGAACCGGATTGCGCCACTAGGGCGGGCCCCTCTATCTCTGCCTGCGATTCGCTCCAAACCAGCCTTTTCGCAGTGAGTGTTGACCCAAGGGTGGAGATGATGTCCTGCGTTGAGGTGTGCGTTACAAGCTTCGCTTCGCTGAGAGTGAGGGGGCTTTGGTCATCTACCAGAGGTAATGTCGCCACAAGTCGCAGCGCCACTATCTCCACTTCTGCCCAATCTATAGTGCGAGCAAAGATGCGTTCATAGGCGGCACGAAAAGCCTCAAGAATTTGATGGGTGTCCCCGTAGGGGCCGTTCGGCAAGGCCACCTCAATTTCAAAACCTTGCCCGATATAGCGCATATCTGCACTGCGCCTGATAGTGAAATCACCCTGTTGCGGGGGCGCATTCAGTGTGATGCCTGCCTCTAATTCGGTGAAGGCAGCCTCGATTTTCGCGCCAGTAAGTTGCGCTAAAGCCTGGCCAAGAAAAACGGAACGGTCCATTCTTAACGGGGCGAGACAAAGCCCAATAGCTGAGGCGACACCAGCGGCAGGCGGGCAGACCATGGTCCCGATACCAAGTTTACGCGCCACCTCCGCGCCATGCAGCGGGCCACCGCCGCCCGTGACGACCAAAGCAAGTTTTTCAGGCTCAACCCCGCGTTCCGCCGCATGAACGCGCGCGGCCGACGCCATATTTTCATTCGCTAATTCCCGAATTCCGAGCGCAGTGAATGGTTCATTTAACGACAATTCCATCCCAAGACGGTTCAAACAATCGAAAGCCGCTCGCGCATCCAGCTTCATTGTGCCTCCGGCGAAGTTCTCAGCATCGAGCAGGCCGAGTGCTAGATTTGCGTCAGTCAGGGTTGGCTCAAGTCCACCGCGCCCGTAGCAGGCCGGGCCGGGTTCCGAGCCTGCGCTACGCGGCCCAACTTTGAGTAGGCCAAGACCATCACGACGAGCGATTGAACCGCCACCAGCGCCGATTTCGATCAAATCCACACTAGCAAGGCAAAGGGGCAGGCCGCTTTCAGGTATGAAGCGCTTTTCACGTGCGGCCTCAAACCGGCGTGCAATCAGTGGTGTGCCATTTTCAATGACGCAAAGTTTTGCGGTGGTGCCCCCTAGGTCAAGAGCAAGCAAGTCACTGATCCCCGCCTGACGCGCGAACCAGGCGGCTGCCAAAGCGCCAGCGGCAGGGCCGGATTCCAGCAATGCAATGGGGCTCTGTCGAGCTACGTCCAGGGGGGCGAGGCCGCCAGATGAAAGCATAAGATAAATGGGTGATGAGATGCCGCAATTTTCCTCGATGCAAGCGCGGAATCTGCCCAAATATTGCTGGGCCAGTGGGGCAATGAAAGCATTCGCGACAGTGGTAGAAAATCTCTCAAATTCACGGATTTCATTGGCAACAGCATGAGATATTGAAATGGAAAGCTCCGGAAAATGACTTTGCAAAATGCGGAGGGCGGATTTTTCATTCGTGGGATTGATAAAGCTATTGAGGAAGCAGACCGCAAGGCTCTCGCACCCATGCTGGAGAAGATTGGATGCGGCAGCCAGAACCTCATTTTCGTCAATCTGACTTAGAATAGCGCCCTTGGCGTCCACGCGTTCGCGTACCTCAAGGCGCCTTTCTGCGGGAACAAGCGGTTCAGGCATCTTGATGCCTAAATCATAAAGCTCAAACTTGCGTTCGCGCCTAAGGGCCAGTGTATCGGCGAAGCCCGCGGTGGTTATCATACCAACCTTAGCGCCACTTCGTTGAACGAGCGCGTTCGTGAAAAGTGTTGTCGCGTGTACAACCCGCAATACGCGCTCCCGGTCCAAACCATGGGCAGAAAAAAGTGCTGAAACCCCGGAGGCAACGGCCTCATTCGGGTCCTTTGGGGTGGTCAGGATTTTGCTTGAGACTACTTTGCGCGTAACCGTATCAAGGGCAACCAGGTCGGTGAATGTTCCGCCAATGTCGATACCAAGCACCAAACCATCCATAATGGTCTTCCCTTCCCATCGAAAAACAGGGCATGCTCTTTGCCGCTGTCTGGTAGGGAGAATGACATGAACTTCGCACGCCGCAACCTTCTGGCATCAGTTCTGGCCACTCCGGCCCTTGCACTGGCCCAAAGCCGCTGGGCACCGGACAAGCCGGTCAGTTTTCTTGCGCCATTCTCCCCTGGGGGTGCCTTTGACGTTACGCAACGCGCCTTGGCCCGCGCTGTCGAGCCCGCAATCGGGCAACCCATTGCGGTAGTTAATCGTACAGGCGCGGCCGGAACTATCATGTTGAATGAATTGGCACGTGCGCGGTCAGACGGCCACATCCTTGGGCTTCTTTCGGTCAATACAAACGCTGTGGCGCCGCAGCTTCAAGCGCTCAGCTTTGATCCCGTCAATGATTTCACACCACTCATGAACTACGGTTCTTTCCTCACCTTCGTTACCGTCGCAGCCAGTTCATCCTTTGGCTCCTTGAAGGAGTTGATCGCTTTTGCACGGCGCGAACCTGGCAAGCTGACCATTGGCGTTTCCGGTATTGGCGCCAATAGTCATTTGAATATGGCGCGTCTGGCGGCAGAAGAAGGTGTGGAGGTGACGTTTGTTCCTTTCCCCGGCGGCGCCCCTGCGACCACTGCGCTGCTCGGGGGGCATGTGATGTGTGCTGTTGTCGCCGGAGAGG
The DNA here is from genome assembly GCA_903844785.1 of uncultured Rhodospirillales bacterium. GTDB lineage: Bacteria > Pseudomonadota > Alphaproteobacteria > Acetobacterales > Acetobacteraceae > Neoroseomonas. The sequence goes on from CAIMVB010000001.1 coordinate 10,889, forward strand.
TACTGCCATCGGTCAGAGACGGTACGCTGAGATTGCTTTCGCTACTCAACGCTGACAAGAGCGAAGAATTTCCGAATGTACCAACGATGCCTGAGCTTGGCTATTCTTGGGCATCTCGGCCATGGATCGGTATGGGCGGACCGAAAAACCTACCCGATGTGATCGCTAGTCGCTGGAGCGAGGAATTGCTCGCTGCAACTCGGAACGAGGCCTTCCTCAACACTATGCGAAATCTGGCTATCGTGCCAGTGCGTCTGGGGCCTGCCGAAATGCGCAGCATGATGGCAGAGAGCCTGGCGGAACATGAACGGGTGGCGCGCACCATTCGTATCGGTCGGTTTGCGCCACGCTAGCCCCAGCGAATTCAGCCAGAGCAATCCGCCCTGTCCGGCGTCAGCACCTATGAGACCAAATTGGCGATTTGGGGTACGGAGGATTTCTGGCGCGTCCTAACTCCACGGAGGGTGAAGATGAGTAGTCATGCTCAATCTTGGTGCTGTAGGTAGCCCGTCACACCCTCTTCACCATTCTGACCGCCCGCGCAGTGAACGGAAGGCTATCCCTGCTGGCTTCTTCCCCCGGCGCATCCACGGCCCCCGATTGGCGCGGCGATTGCGCGCCGTAAGCCAGCCCTCCAATCGGTCTCAAATCATTTGACGACGGACACGCCTGTGTTCAAGCCCGACTAGTACGTTGGGAATTATCAGCAGCATCAGGACGCGGCGGCGAACCCAAACTCCTGCAGGGAATAGCGTTTCGACTCTCCACAGCAGATGCGGCGAATGCGCCCGAGACAGACAGATGGGGGTGCAGGAGAACAGGGGAGACGCCTGGAATCGGCGGCGGCAATCGGCCGGCCGCGGCTACCATCATCCAAGCGCAGCCATTTGTCGGTTGGATGATAATGGACCAGCATCGAGTGTACGGCGGCAAAGCCCTTAGCGCCAGATGGGCCGGATGCCGCTTTGGTCAAACCGCCAATTGGACTCAAATGATCTGGTGGCCGACACGTATTTAGGCATGAGGCCTTGCAAGTTTTTAGGGTACATCCGTTGCACGTTTTTATCTGGGGTTTAGTGGGTAAGTTGGACTGGGCCTTCCAAGCGCCACACGGCACTGTTAACGCCGGTTGAAATTTGATCCACTTTGCGGCTGCGTGCCGGTTGAAACCTGAACCACTTTTTACCCTGGTATGGGGCTAGCCTCATCCCAGGGTATCGTCCGTCGTCTCCCTTGTCTTTTGTCCATGACGCTCGCGCGTCGCTTATCCTTCAGCCGGTATCTTGAAAAATCAAAAGGCTTAGGCGTTTCTTCCCCACTGACGACTATAAAGGCGCCCTATCACTCAAATAATTATGGATAAATGAGGGATAGATCGCTATTTTATCCCTCATGAAGTGGAATTGGCAAAAGCCCGCATGGCCGCGCTTCCAATGGGATGCGCGGGCGCTCTCCGAGCGGGAAGGGCGTTTTCTGCGCGAAGCGGGTGTCGTCGTCGGCGCCCTGAAGCATGTCGGAGAGGATCAGAGGTCCAGCCTCGTCATCGAACTCATCAGCACAGAGGCTGTGAAAACCTCGGAAATCGAGGGAGAAATCCTCGACCGGGCTTCTGTCCAGTCCTCCCTCCGCCGGAATTTCGGACTGGGCACCGAGGATCGGCGCGTGCCCCCGGCCGAGCAGGGGATCGCCGACATGATGACCGACCTGTATCGGGGATTTGCCGAGCCCCTGACC
>CAIMVB010000002.1 GCA_903844785.1 uncultured Rhodospirillales bacterium
CCGTTCACATGCGTGCAGCTGACGCGCACTAGAATGGTGTTCGGTCGCATTTTCCGAGCCGCCAAGTGAGTCCACTTGGCTTGAAAATGGGTTGTTTTTGTTTGAACGCATTTTCCGAGTTGCCAAGCGACGTTGCTTGGCTTGAAAATGGGTTGTTTTTTGGTCGCATTTTCCGAGCCGCCAAGTGAGTCCACTTGGCTTGAAAATGCTTTGTTTTTGAGCGCATTTTCCGAGTCGCCCAGCGAAGTTGCTTGGCTTGAAAATGCTTAGCGCGCGCCCCGCTGCCGTTCAATTTCCCGCCAGCGGGCCACATTGCGGTTATGCGCTTCAAGCGTTTCCGCAAAAGCATGCCCGCCTGACCCATCCGCCACGAAGTAGAGGAAATTGCTGGTGGCAGGCTGCGTTGCGGCGCGCAGCGAGTCGCGCCCGGGATTCGCAATCGGCCCAGGCGGCAGGCCGCGATTGCGATAGGTATTGAAAGGGCTGTCGCGGTCCAGATCAGCGCGCGTAATGGCGCGTTCCAGTGCTGCCCCGCCCAAGGCCGCATAAACCACCGTCGGGTCTGATTGCAGCGGCATATTGCGCCTGAGGCGATTGACGAAGACCGAGGCAACCAGCGCGCGTTCATCGGCCTTGCCGGTTTCGCGTTCAATGATGGAAGCGAGAATCAGCGCCTCCCGCGCGCTGCGTATTGGCAGGTTAGGCGCGCGGTCACGCCAGGCTTCGGCGAGCGCAGCGTTCATCGCGGCTTGAGCGCGGCGGATCAGCGCGGCGCGGCTATCGCCCCATTCAAAGGCATAGGTTTCGGGCAGGATACTGCCTTCGGCGATCGGCTCTGCCTCGCCCATCAGCCCCTCGGTCTTGTCCAGTAGCGCCTGGATTTGCAGGGCGGATAGCCCCTCGGCGATGGTCACGCGGCGCTGCACCGGCCGCGCCTGGCGCAGGATTTCCAATACCTGCTTCAGCGATGCATTGGCAGGGAAGGCGAATTCCGCCGCACGCAACGGCCCTGCACCCTTGGTGATTTGGCTTGCTATCAGGAAATGTCGTGCATCAGCGATGATGCCAGCTTCTCGCAGCGCGCCTGCAATCGCCTCGGTCCCACCACGCGGAATGACCAGAGCCTTTTCAGCAGCAAGCGGCCCTGGGGCTTCGTAGGTATGACGCGCCGATTGCACCGCGAGGCCGAGCGCAAGCACGAGTGCCACACCTAGGCCTAGCAGGATCAGCGCCACCCGCCCGCGACGTTTGCGCGGTGCGGGTTGAGCCTCACTCATCCCTTATCAGGGCGCACCACGGAAAATGATGCTGGCATTCGTGCCGCCAAAGCCGAAGGAATTGGACAGCGCGATATCAATCTTGCGCGGTTGGGGTTCTTTCGCCACGCGGTCAATCGCGCTTTCACGCGAAGGCTTTTCCAGATTGAGCGTGGCGGGTGCCACCTGATCGCGGATTGCGAGGATGGAGAATATCCCCTCCACCGCGCCGGCAGCGCCGAGCAAATGCCCAACAGCCGATTTGGTGGAAGACATGGCAAGCCCGCGCGCGTTATCGCCCCAAAGCCGTTCAACGGCTTCCAATTCCAGATCATCGCCGAGCGGCGTTGAAGTGCCATGGGCATTCACATACTGGATCTGCTCCGGCGTAATGCCGGCGCTGGCCAGCGCCGCCGTCATGGCGCGGAAGGCACCATCATGGCCCTCGGCCGGGGCGGTGATGTGATAGGCATCACCGCTCATGCCATAGCCGATCACTTCGCCGTAAATCTTGGCACCACGCGCCCTGGCGTGGTCCAATTCTTCCAGCACCAGCACGCCGGCGCCTTCGCCCATGACAAAGCCATCACGCGCCTCATCCCAAGGGCGGGAAGCGGCGGTTGGGTTGTCATTGAAGCTTGTGGAAAGGGCGCGCGCAGCGCAGAAGCCGGCCATGCCGATTTCGCCCACTGCGGCTTCCGCCCCGCCGGCCACCATCACATCCGCATCGCCCAGCGCAATCAAGCGCGCCGCATCACCCAGCGCATGCACGCCGGTCGCGCAAGCCGTCACCACGGAATGATTGGGACCCTTGAAGCCGTAGCGGATGGAAACCTGGCCAGACGCCAGGTTGATCAGCGCGGAAGGAATGAAGAAGGGGGAAATCCGCTTAATCTTGCCTTGCAGGATCAGGGAAGCGGCTTCGTGGATCGTCTCAAGCCCGCCAATACCAGAGCCGATCATCACGCCTGTGCGGCAGCGCTGATCTTCATCCTGTGGCACCCAGCCAGAATCGACAACCGCTTCATCCGCCGCGACCATCGCGAACTGGATGAAACGATCCATCTTCTTCTGATCCTTCACCGGGATCCATTCATTGATGTCGAGCCCGCCATCCGCTTTCACGCCCTCGGGGATTTGCCCCGCGATCCGTGCCGGTAGGGCGGACACATCAAAGGATTGAATGGCAGCGATGCCAGAATGGCCGGCAAGCATGCGCTTCCACACATGCTCAACGCCAACCCCCAGCGGGCAGGCAATGCCCATGCCCGTCACGACAACGCGACGTGGCGCAAAACCCTTGTGGAACACGCGCGTTTCCCCGATGGATGAGCGAAAGGCCGCTCAGGCGCCCTTGTGCTTTTCGATGTATTCGATCGCGTCCTTCACGGTCGTGATCTTTTCGGCAGCGTCATCCGGGATTTCCACGCCGAAGGCTTCTTCGAATGCCATCACCAGTTCAACGGTATCAAGGCTATCCGCGCCCAGGTCGTCAATGAAGGACGCCTCAGTGGTCACCTTCGCCTCTTCGACGCCAAGGTGCTCGATCACGATCTTCTTGACCTTCTCGGCGGTATCGCTCATCGCGTAACTCTCCATTTGGCGGGTCTTGGCCCGCGATCCCCAAAACAATGCGGCTGGCTGCCCGATGGCCTGGGACTCGCGCCCCAGCCCGCCCGGCGGGGTCGCCTTAACATAGGCGTGAGGAGCGGCCTAGAGCATTTTCGAACCAAGTGAAATCACTTGGCTCACTAGAATATGCAATCAAAGGGACGGCTGGCGCCTTTTGCCACCTCCTACGCGCTGCAATGGACCAGGGGCGCAAGACGCAACCTGGCCCAATTGCCGGCCAGAAAGTGCCTGACCCCAGGGAAACGGCGGGTTCTGCGCCCTTAGGCTGCGGCATAGAGATACATGGGCAGCGGCTGGGTCTCATCCGAAACCGAGGTTACGCCGGGCACATTCTCGGCCAGGACGCGCAAGCCCCGCTTGATGGCATCTGTGCGGGCAAAGCCATGAAAGGTCACGGCGCCATCCTTCACATCCACCATGATGTAATAGGTATCGGCCCAGGGTTCCTTTCGCATGGCGGCGAGCACGGCGGCGCGGATGCGTTCATCCGGGATGCCCTCGGCCTTTTCGGGGGGCAGCAAAAGCGCGCGCAGCAGATCGGCCCGGCTGATCAGGCCGCGCAGGCGGCCTTCCTCCACCACCAGCACCCGGCGAACGCCCTGCTGTTCCATGAGTTGAGCTACATGAGCCGCCGTGGCGCCTGGCGCCACCGTGACCAGCTTTTCGGTCATGATATCGCGCGCCTGGGCGCCATGGGTACGGGCGTAATGCTCCGCGCCGCGCGCAGGGTCGGCGAAAAGCGCGCTGAACCAGGAAGCGGGCTTGTCTTCCTCTCCGGCCAGGCGCCGGATCAGGTCTGCCTCCGTCACCATGCCCATCGGCGCGCCTTTCGCATCCAGCACCGGCACGGCGGAAATGCCGCGTTCGGCCAGAAGCCGCGCCATGGCAATAACGGGGGTTTCGGGCGGTACGGTGATCAGATCGGTGGTCATCAGATCGCGGGCAGAGAGCGTGGACATGGGGCTTTCCTTCCAAATAATTGGGAAAGCCTAGTCCCTGCCAACGAAGGCCTTCTTGACGCAGGTCAATGGGTATTGGTCCTCGCAACCCATGGTGGAATATGCAAAACTGCAATCATGAAATTATCAGCATTATTACTTGCCATGATGCTGGGGGGCTGCGGTGTGCTGGGCGGGGCAGGGCTGACCCGCCCCGCGCCGCAGGGCCAGCTTGTGCCCCCGGAAGTTCTGGCGCCCTTGGCCGCGCCGCCGCCTGGCCGCGCCTTATGGGCGGAGATTGGCGAAGATGCCGGGCTCGCGCGCCCGGTGCGTCAGGAAGGGGCAAGGCGCTTCTGGCGCATGGATGAAGGCTTGGTCTTCGTCACTGAAGGTGCGCGGGTGGTGGCGACAGCGGGCCTACCCGTGATGCTCCTCGCCAGCAGCGCGATTGGCGATGACCCTCTGCGCGGCGTGGTCAAGCCGGGGCCAGGGCCGGTGCGCCTGGCGCATAGACTTGATATGGCAAGTGCTGATGGACGGCCGGAACAGATGCGCTTTGGCCAGGTGGTGCAATGCCGGATGGAGGCTGAGGAACCCGCCATTGGCGGCGTGATTGAACGCGTTGAAATCTGCGAAGGCGCCGCGGTTTTCAGTAATCATTTTTGGTTTCGCGCTGCCGATGGCGTGCTGATCCGTTCCGAACAATGGATCGGGCGCGGCCTGCCGCCACTTCGGCTGGAAGTGGCGGTGGAGGGGCGCTGAAACCTATTTGCCTCAGCTTGCCGCCGGCGGTGCTTCCGGGGCGCTGATCACTTGCGCCGGGTGTTTTTCCTCCAGCACCAGCTTCTGATGCGGGTAGGGGATATCAATGCCCAATTCGTCGAAGCGCCGCTTGATGCGCCGGTTCAATTCCCGCGCCACAGCCCAGCGCTGTGTTGGTTCAGTCTTCAGCCTGATCCGCATGATCACGCCGGAATCCCCCAGCCTTTCCACGCCCATCACATCCAGATCATCGCGAATGACAGGGCGCCAGCGCGGATCCTGGCGCATTTCAGCCGCAAGCGCGCGCAAAGCTTCTGCGACCTTGTCTGTATCCTCGGCATAATCGATGCTGACATCAATCACCGCAAAGGCGAAATCGCGGGTCTGATTCGTCACGCTGGTGACGGCGCTGAAGGGGATGATGTGCAAGCTGCCATCCACGGCGCGCAGCTTGATGGAGCGGATCGAAAGCTGTTCCACCACGCCACTCAGGCCGCCCAGTTGCACCACATCACCAACCGCGACCGCATCTTCAAACAGCAGGAAAATGCCAGTGATCACATCCTGCACCAGCTTCTGGCTGCCGAAGCCAACCGCAATGCCAATCACGCCAGCACCGGCAATCAGCGGCGCAACATTCACGCCCAATTCGCTTAATGTTGAAAGTGTCACGAAAATCAGGATCACGGCCAAAAGCGCGGTGCGCAGCATGGGCAAAAGTGTGCGCACACGAGCGCTTTGCGCAGCCTTGGCATCGCGGGAGAGCCGTTCCAGATGCCGCTGAATGGCGGCATTGATCCCTTCCCAGATCACCAGGGCAAGCGTGATGGTAAGCGCAATGGACACCAATGAGGAGACAAGCCGATTGCCAAGTTTACCCTGGCCAAACCAGGAAAACGCCTCCAGCCCCCAGCTTTCCAGCAGGAAAAGCAGCGCAATGCCGCCAATAGCGAGGGAGGCGCTGCCCTTCAGGATCGGCAGGTAGCGATTGGCGCGTGCTTCCAGGCCCGGATAACGCGCCGATAATTCGGGCGTGATACGAAAGGCGCGCTTGATCACGCGCCGCAGTGCCATATCAGCCAGCTTGGCTAGCGTCAGGATCAGGATGGTGCTGAGCGAGACCTTGAGCAGACGCCAGAAACCATATTGGATTTCAAGCGCCCAAACGCCCCAGGCTGCCATCAGCCAGGCAATGGCCACCAAATGCCAGATATCAGCAGCGCGGTCGCGCAACATGCGAAAGAAGCGCCGCGCGCGATCGGGTTCTTCACTTTCCGCCAATTCCGGCGCGCGCAACAAATCCGATACGGTCTGCCGGTTCTGCAGGATGATAATGATGAGGAATAGCGTGACCAGCAGCAGCGCCATGCGGAGAATGGAATCATAGGCCGACCAGGGCAGGCCAAATTGCAGCCCCGCTTCGGCCACCGCATAGCTTGTCACCAGCACCAGCACGATGCGCCTGAGCCAAATGGTGGCATAGGCCGCGCTTTCATCCGCCACGGGGAGGATACGCAAATGGGTCGAGGCCGGTGAAAAAAGCATCCGCGCCGCCGCCATGATGATGCGTGAAGCGATATAGGCGTTATTCGCCGTCAGCATGACAAGCTGCGTGCTGGGCAGCGGGCGTACCGCGCCAATCAGCCCGTAGGAGACCAAGGCAAAAGCCAAAATAGGCAGCAGGTCCAGGCCCAGCCTACCAAGTACCAAAGGCACCCGCATGAAGTGCGCCCAGCCAATGGTTTTGGCCGGCGCGCGGGTATCCAGCCATTCGCGGGGCCGGCGGAGCGCCCAGGTCGCGCCCCATTCAGCCAGCAGGCCAAGCCCCAGCACCAGCAGCAGTTTCCAGGAAGCATCAAGCACGCGCGTTTGGGTGATTTGGTCCCGGGCGAGGGATGCCAGCCAGCCAAGTACCGCCGGCAGATCTGCAATGGTCTGCACCGCGGCAACAAGCTGATCTGAGAACACCGCCAGCCGCTGCGAAGCGCCCTGGAGCAGTTGTGCGCCGAGCGTATGGGGCGCCAGCAAGGCGGGTTCCGCGCTGGTGCTAGCAGGGGGGGCTTCAGCTTCGGCTTCGGGCGCTGCGGCGCGGAGTGCGCGGATCAGTTCCGCGCGCCGCGCATCATCCTGCAAAATCCTGAGCAGCGCTTCCAGTTCCGGCGAAGCATTGCCACTTGCCGGCGTTGCCGCCACTGCTGGCGGTTGATGCAGCGGATTGCCCGGTTCGGGCTGCGCATGCGCCTGGCCCGCGAGCATGGCGATGCTCAGAAGCAGCCAGATGAATCGGCGAAAATTCTGCAAAATCCCCATAACGGGCTTGGGAGCCCATCGCCGGGCTCGGGTCAAGTCTTTCCTTTCGGCTGATTGCCCTGGCCCCATCGCCCCGTTACAGGCATCGCCATGCTCGCTTCCCCTTCCGTCTGGACTGTGATGATCGCGTTGCTCGGCACTCATCTGGCCGGGATGGGCGTATTCCTGACCGTGCCGGTGCTGGCGCCGGCCATTGCGGCAGAACTTGGCATCGCGGCATCGCTGGCGGGGGTGCATACGGCGCTGGTCTATCTGGGCGCGATGGTGTCTGGGCCGCTGGCGGGTGCCTTTATCCATCGCTTTGGCGGTATCCGGGTTTTGCAGGTGGGGATGTTGATTTCCGCCTTTGGCATATCATTGGCCGCCTTGGGGCACCCGGCGGCGCTTTTCGCTTCCGCCATCATCGCCGGGCTTGGCCATGGGCCAGTGACCCCGGCGGGCAGCCACTTGCTCGCCGCGCGCACGCCGGCCAAGCGCCGGGGCCTGATTTTCAGCCTGAAGCAATGTGGCGTGCCGGCGGGGGCGATGCTGATTGCCGCTGCTGTGCCGCCCATTGCCGTGGCGGCGGGCTGGCGGCAGGGGGTAATCTCCGTCGTAGTTTTCCTCGCCTTTTCAGCGCTTGGCCTGCAACCGCTGCGCGCCGCGCTGGATGCGGAACGCGATCCCAAGGCCGCTATCCGCGGGCTTGGCCAGATTTGGGGGGCGGCGGCGTCAAGCCTGGGCTTGCTGCGCCGCCTGCCGGTTTTGCGTCGCATGACCATCATGTCCGCGCTCTATGGCGTTTCCCAATTCTGTTTTTCGACCTTTTTTGTGGTGTTTCAGGTGGCAAGCCTTGGCGCATCACTGACCGAGGCCGGGATGCGGCTTGCCTTTGCGCAGGCGGCGGGGGTGGCGGGGCGCGTCATTTGGGGTGTGGTGGCGGATCGCACCGGCGCGGCGCCGGTCTTTACCGGGCTTGGCATTGGTGCGGCGGTGGCGGGGCTGGCGCTTTTGCTGGCTGGGCCGGGCTGGCCGGGCTTGGTCATTATCCTGGCCGGGATGCTGATGGGCGCCACCGCCATTGGTTGGAATGGCGTGTTCCTGGCCGAAATGGCGCGGCTGGCGCCGGCAGGGCAGGTGGGCGGCACCACGGCGGCGGCGGGCTTTGTCTTTGGCCTTTCCATGCTGGTCGCCCCTCCCTTCTTCTCTCTGTTGGTGGATTTGAGTGGTGGTTATGAGGCCGGCTTCGCGCTTTGCATCATCACCGCGCTGATTGGGGCGGGGCTGGCATGGTCCGTGCGGGGCAGGGCTGTCTCCGCTGCATGAAAAGGAGTAGTTAGGGCGTATGACAACCTTTCTTACCATCCTGGTCGGGCTTGCCATGCTGGCCACTGTTGGCGTGCTGTTTGCCGGGATTCTGGGCATGGCGGGCGGCAAGGCCAATCCGAATACCGCCAATTGGCTGATGCGCTGGCGCATCATCTTCCAATTCATCGCGGTAGCGCTTTTCGCCCTTCTGCTTTTGCTACTGCGCGGTTGATGGCGCCTTGCCCCGCCCGGCGCGGGGCTTTATTACGGCCGGGCTTGCACGTGGGGCCGGAAGAGTCCCGCGCGCGGCATTCCGGCGCCACACGGCCCCCCATTTCCTGAAGGCTATGGTTGCATCATGAAGCTTCTGGTTCCCGTCAAGCGGGTGGTGGATTACAACGTCAAGGTCCGCGTCAAGGCGGATGGCACAGGCGTTGAAACAGCCAATGTCAAAATGTCCATGAACCCCTTTGACGAAATCGCGGTGGAAGAAGCCGTGCGGCTCAAGGAAAAGGGTGTCGCCACCGAAATCATCGCGGTATCCGCGGGCCCCGCTGTGGCGCAGGAACAGATTCGCACGGCGTTGGCCATGGGCGCCGATCGCGGCATCCTGGTGGAACATGATGGCGTGCTGGAACCGCTCGCGGTTGCGAAAATTCTGAAGGCGATCATCGCCAAGGAAGCGCCGGAGGTCCTCCGCCGCTACGCCGACCGCTTCGACGCCGACCTGACCCGGTGGAAGTTCCTCACCGGCGACATGGCGACG
>CAIMVB010000003.1 GCA_903844785.1 uncultured Rhodospirillales bacterium
GCACCATCACCAAAGCCAACCCAAGGCCCAGGCGTATATTGGCGGGGATTTCCTGTTCACCCAGGCCCGGCAGCAACATCACCACCGCACCAATACGCGCCAGCATCAGCACAGCACGAAACACCATATCCGGCAGGGCGGCGAGCAATTCCGCTTCTGTCATCTTATGGTCTGCCGCCAATCTGAATGATCATATCGAAAAGCGACTGCGCGTAACCGCGCATGATACCATTCAAGAATGGCATCAGCAGAATAAGGCCAATGCCAAGCGCAGCCAGCTTGGGCAAAAAGGAAAGGCTTGCCTCATTCACCTGCGTCAAAGCCTGGAAGACCGCAACAACAAGCCCAACAATCAGCAGCAACAACAAAAGCGGTCCGCCCACTTGTAGACTGACCCAAAGGGCTTGTCGGCTTGCCTCTGCGATGTCGTTCATCGCAATGCCCTTTCCGTGGCCTACCGAATGCCCTGGGGGCATTCAGATCGGCATACGCATCACTTCCTGATAGGCTGCGACCACACGGTCACGCACGGCGACAGCGGTTTGCAGGGTCAGTTCAGCGCGCCCCACCGCAATCACCAGATCTGTCACGCTGCCTTCACCCATCAGCCCGCGATTTGAAGCTGCCTCCGCCTCACGGCTGGTTTCAATGGCACTCTGCACCGCGCGCGACAGAACATTGCCAAAGCTTCCACCTTCATCCGGCGCCGTTGCCGCAGTGGCGGAAGGGGTCGCCATATTGGCACGATAGGCAGCCGCCGCGCTGCCCGGGGTCAAAGGCGCGGGCATTTAGCGCAAGGCCTCAATAGTGCGGGTCAACATGCTGCGGGTCACTTCAAGCACCGAAAGATTGGCGCTGTAGCTGCGCTGCGCTTCGCGCATATCCATCACTTCAGTGGTGGAATTGACATTCGCGACCTTAACATAACCCTTGCTATCCGCGGCCGGATGCCCCGGATCGAAACGGGTTTGAAATTCTCCTGGTGCGGTACCCAGGCGGGACACACGGACAATATTGGCACCCAGCGCCCGGTCAAAGCGATTGGTGAAGGTAATGGTCTTCCGCCGGTAGGGATCACCGCCCGCAACTTCAGAAGATGTATCTCGATTAGCGAGGTTTTCCGCCACCACACGCAGGCGCGATGACTGCGCTTCCATCCCCGCCGCTGATATGCGCAATGCGCGATCAAGTTCCATGGCTTAGCGGGCCTCCTATTGCTGGGGCCGCCCAAGGGCGGTCATGAACATGCTCATGTAACGGCGGCGCACGGAAAGCGCCGCGGCATGGGCGCTATCGGTTTCGGCAACGCGCATCGCTTCGTGTTCCAGGGACACGGCATTGCCGCTGGGGTCCCTATTGGCTGATCGCGGTTCCTTCACCACCCGCGCATCCACATGGCGCGTCGCCGGCAAGTGATTGCTGCTGGTGGTGCGCAGCGTCTGCTCCGCCAGGTTGCGGGACAGCACCTTGCCAAAAGGCTGCATATCGGAAGGCCGGTAATTCGGCGTGTCGGCATTGGCGATATTCTGGGAGAGCACCCGCTGGCGTGCCTCCAGCCAGCGCAGGCGCTGTTCAGAAAGAGCGATCGGGCCGGTCTTTGTCGGGTCCATGCAGTCTTCCTTGCACAACACGGGCCAAAATGCGTTAAAGAATGTTGATTTGCAACTTTTACTAACCGTTTTTTTCCACCAATGCGCTTGGATGGGCCTGTGACCAGGGAATTTGAAGAAAACATGCAGGTAGCGGCCAATCGGCAGGGCGAAATAGTGCTCGCTGCCATCACGGCCATGGGGGAAAGCTTGGCCCTGGCCGAGGCAAAAATTGCCGGGGGTCATCCGCTTGATCTGACCGGCCTTGACCTTGAAATCGGTCGGCTTTGCGCGGCTTCCCGTGCGGCGCCCCCGGCCATGATACCCGCCATACGCCGCGGGCTTGAAGCGCTTTTGGCGCAAACGGAAAGGCTGCGTGCTGGCTTGCCCGTGCCCGACCCCAAGGGGCCGCCGCCATGACCCTTTCACTGACGCATTTGATCACGGCGGGCCTGGCCCTGGTCTTTGTCCTTGGGTTGATCCTGCTGCTGGCCCGCCTGCTCCGCGCAACAGGGCTTGCACCCCAGACCGGCGGGCAAAGACTGCAAATGCGGGAAGTGCTGGCGCTGGATGCGCGCCGGCGCCTGATCATCCTGCGCTGTGATGGGCGGGAGATACTGCTGCTGACAGGTGGCCCGCAGGATTTATGCCTGGGCTGGATACCCCCGAAGGATGAGGAACAAAGCCAGCCATGACGCGCAAATTTCTCTGCTGCGCTGCCTTAGCGATGATACTGGCCGCGCTGCCGAGCATGGCCTTTGCCCAGAGCGTTTCGGTCGATCTCGGTCAAACCGGCCAGCCCGGTGCGACCGCGCGGCTTGTGCAGCTTACAGCGCTGATCGGTCTGCTTTCCCTGGCCCCTTCCCTGCTGGTGATGGCAACCGCCTTTGGGCGCATCATCATTGTCTTGTCGCTATTGCGGAGCGCCATTGGCGCGCCCGGCATTCCGCCCAATCCGGTACTGATCGGCCTGGCGTTATTCCTGACCTTCTTCGTCATGCAGCCCGTTTTCGAAGCATCCTTCAATCAGGGCATCATGCCGATGACCGAAGGGCGCATTTCCGAATTGGCGGGGCTGGAGGCAGCGGCGCAGCCCTTCCGGCTGTTTATGGTCGCCAATATCCGGGAAGATGATTTGCTGCTGTTTCTGGACTTGGGCGGCATTCAAGCCGTGGCGGACCCGGCGCAAACGCCCTGGCGCGCCTTGATCCCGGCCTTCATCGTGGGCGAATTGAAGCGCGCCTTTGAAATCGGCTTCCTGCTTTTCCTGCCCTTCCTGATCATTGATATGGTGATCGCAAGCCTATTGATGTCGCTCGGCATGATGATGCTGCCGCCATCCGTGGTGGCGCTGCCCTTCAAGCTGATCTTTTTCGTGCTGGTGGATGGCTGGCGGCTGGTATCGGGCAGTCTGGTGCAGGGCTTCAATCTGAACTGAAGCCCTGCCGTAGTTAAAATGGCGTCACGCGCCCGGCAGATTATCAGCAATATAAGGCGGCAGATTGAAGGCGCCGGTGTGCATCTCCGGCGTCCAATAGCGCGTGGCGCCAAGAATGCCGGAAGCTTCCGCCCGGCGGCGGATTTCATCAGTGGCAACCGCGCGGCAAGACGCATCCTTGGACGCCCAACCAAGCGTCATAAAGCCACCGACATAGGTCGGCACGGCTGCCACATAAGCCCAGTTATCCGGGAAGGATTTGGCGCGACGACGAGAGGTTTCGTGCAATTCATCGGCCTGCATAAAGGGCACGCCGCATTGATTGACGATCAAGCCGCGCGGGGAGAGGATACGCGCCGCATTGGCGTAGAATTCATCCGTGAACAGCACTTCACCCACGCCGATGGGGTCTGTGCTGTCCACAATAATCACATCGAAGCTTTCGGCGGGTGCCACGCGCACATAATCAATGCCATCGCCGATAATCACCTCAGCGCGTGGATCGGTCCAGGCATTGCCACCGATGCTGGGCAGGAATTCCTTGGAAAGCCGCACCACTTCGCCGTCAATTTCCACCATCACGGCTTTTTCCACGCCACGATGCTGCAACACGCGCTTCAGCACACCGCCATCGCCGGCGCCAATGATCAGTACGCGCTTCGCCGCGCCATGGGCCAGGATGGGCACATGGGTGATCATTTCCTGATAGACGAATTCATCGCCTTCCGTGATCTGCACCACGCCATCCAACAGCATGACGCGCCCATGGGTTTCGCTTTCAAAGACAACAATGTCCTGAAAATCCGACTGCACGCGCGCCAATTCACGCTTCACCCGGAAGCGCTGGCCCCAGGCGGCGTAAAGGGTTTCATTGATCCAGCTATCGGTCGCCATGGCGATATCCCTCATAAGGAAAGGCCGGGTGCTGCCACCCGGCCCTTGAAACAACGTCAGTGCTTTCGGCTTTAGCCGATCAGGCCGCGCTTATGTTCGGCAAGCTGCACACGTTCCGGCAGGAAGCCGCGCTTGAGCGCCGGGATCGCCTTGTAAGGATCGCATTCGCCGCAGACGAAAATATCAAGCGCGGCGTAATCGCGTTCCGGCCAAGTGTGAATGGAGACATGGCTTTCCGCCAGCACCAGCACGCCAGAAACCCCGCCATTGGGCGAGAAATGATGGAAATGCCCGTGCAGGATCGTCGCCCCTGTAGCGAGCGCCCCTTCGCGTAGCACCGCATCAATGTGGTTAGGGTCGTCCAAATTGGTCGCCCCCCACAAATCAACAATCAGATGCGTCCCGGCGTAGCGCACACCGTTACGATGAACGAAATAATCCTTCTCGGCATGCGCCGAGACGTCTTCGTCGGTATTCCGGGTGTCGCTCGGCAAATCCGAAACCATCCCCGGTTGGACGAGAGCTTCCATAGCAGGGCTCCTTCCAGCCAGCAGATGACCAGGGCGATCAGACTATCCGATCAGGTCAACAGCGCGCGCATATGGGGCAAAGGGGGGGTGGACGCAAGTGAAATCTACAGGAAGAACATAAGAAATTTCCGGCCACTTCCGGCAAGGGCCAAAATCTTTACCGCCCAGGCGGCGCGGCGGCGTTCAGCCCGCCCAGACGTTCCGGCAGCAGGCGCAATTGGCTGATTTCCCGTTGCAGGCGCGGCAGGTCCTGAACCCCGCGCGCCGAATCGCTGGTCAGCAAGACAAAGGCTTCAGCCAGCGGTCCACCGGCCATGCGCGCGCCATAGGTTTCGCGCAAATGGGCCAGCGCATCCGTATCATTCGCCATGGCAGCAAAGGCGCCCGCGCGGGCCAGATCGCGCCGCTGCGCGGGATTGAGCGGCTCTGGCGGCGGCGGCGTCGCGGCGCGGATATGGCGCAGCATTGCCTGGCTTGCCCCTGCCCAATCCTGCGCTTCCGCACGGATTTCCGCGAGAGCTTCAGCCCCGCCACTGCCTAGCCCAGACAGCAAGCTTTCCGCGCGGCTACGATTACCCGTACGCGCCAGAAGCTTGGCGCGGAGAATGACGCGGTCGGGTTCCTCCACATCGCCGGGTGCGGCATCCAGCGCCGCCAAAGCGCCGGAAGCATCACCATCCGCGAAACGCAGCATGGCCAATTTGGTACTGACCAAGCGGCGGATGGCAGGGTCCGTCGCGCGGGTCAGCACATTACCCAGCAGCGCTGAGGCACGATCCAACAGATCAAGCGCAACAAGGCGATCAGCCAGCATCAGCACTGAACGTGCACTTGCCTCATCCTCCGGCATGAATTCCGGATGGGCATCATAGAAGCTGGCCGCATTCAAGGGCGGCGCGGTTTCCAGCGCCACCGCGAAAGCGGCGCGCAACGGCCCACGCAATTCAGCGGCGCGTTCGGTGTAAAAGCGCTGGGTTTCCTGCAACAATTCAAAGGCAGCGCGACCATCACCGGCTTGGCGCTGCAATTCGGCCAGGCGGACCCGGGCGGACACTTCTTCGTCATCGCCTCTCCAGGCGAAAAGCGCCGCCTGCAGTTCTGAGATCGCGCCAGCGGTATCTAGCCGGCCCGTGGCAAGCCGCAATTCAACGCTGCGCCGAATGGCGCGGGCGCGCCGCAGCCGATCGCGGCCATGCTTAGCGCGCTCATAGGCAATCAGCGCCTCTTCAACCCTGCCATCGGCTTCAGCCACCATCCCACGCGCCAGGTGCAAGACAGGGTTATCGGGGTCCGCTTCGCCAAGCCGGGCGGCCGCACCCAATTCACCAGCAGAGGCAAGCGATTCCATGGCAATCGGCGCAAGGCGGCGCGCCAGGGGGCGCGGATAGGAAATCAGCAAGGGCAGCGCCGAGGCAATGGCCGGGCCCGCCACCGCGTGATCTCCGCGCGCCGCCGCCAGGAAGCCGCGCCATAGCGTGGTTTCATCCGTCTCTGGTATTTGCGGATTTTCCATCTGTCGTGCTTCTGCCTGACGGCCGGACAGCAAGGCAGCCGCAGCCTGCACCATCAAAAGCCGCATATCAGCGCTTGCTTGCGGGTCTTCCTGCAGGGCCGTGCTGGCCATGGCTTGCGCTTCCTGGGGCATGCCAAGGGCCAGCAAGGCTTCCGCCGCATGGCGCCGATGCACCGTTCGACCGAGCGGCCCGGCCGCCGCAATATTCGCATTGGCCGCGCGCAGCCTTTCCTGCAACGCCGCTACTGAAGCTGTTGGCAGGTCCATGATGCGGCTGAGCGTGGCCGCTTCCGCCAAGGGTTCCCGCCCGGCATCCTCACCAAGCCGCAGAGAATCAAGCCGCGCGGCCTGTAGAACAAAGCGATCATTCAGGGCGCGCAATTGCATATTATCGCCGCGCGGCAGCACCGCCACGCCCAGCATTGCCGGCAGAAGCTGGAATTCAGGTTGCCGCCGGGCAATGGCCACAGCATGGCCGGGTTCCCGCAAGGTGCCGACAAGCAAAGGGCTGCCGGTTTCGGGGTCGAGCACCGAAACACTGCGCCCAGGTCGCGCCGTGCGCAGCACAAGCCGCGCGGGTGGTCCCTGATCAACTTCCGGAACAATGGCGGTCAGGCTTCTATTTGCTTCCACCGCATCACGGAAGGCTTCCAGCACCCAGGTATTTCCATTCCGCCTTGGGCGCAGCGTGGCGGGTTGCGCCAAGCGCATCTGCAGGGTGGTTGAATCATTGCCCTCGCGCGTTTCCATGGCGCGGAAAATCTCGCTCCGGCGGAGCGCCGCAAGATCAAGCGCCTCTGGCTGGTCGAAAACGACCATGATCCAATCGCCGTTGCGGAATACGGCGGCGCCGACATTCTCACCAAGCGTCAGCGAAATCGCGCGCCCGTCAGCCGCCAAGCTTACAGGAATGTGGTGCGCTGGCGGTACCACCGCAGGCGCTTGCGCGGCTTCATGCGGCGGCTCTTGGGGCGGGGCCACCACAGCCGGATCAGCCGCTGCCTGTGCCGGAGCCTGTGCCGGAGCCGGCGCCGGGGCCGGGGCCGGGACCGGGGCCGCAGGTGGCGGAGATGGTGTTTCGGCGCCACCTGGCGAAGCAGCCGCGATGGGTGATGCTTGGCTTGCCGCCTCAGGCGGCACGGCGGTTGCGGCGGATTCACTCAGCAGCGCCCCCGCCGCAGCGGGAACCGGCGCGGCGGCAGCCGCCGCTGGGCTTGCGGGGGGCGCAGCGGGGGGTGGGGGAGGCGGCGCAGCCGCGCGGCGCTGGGTGGGCGGCGCTGCTGCTTGGCCAGCCGCCGCTTGGGCGGCCGGTGCAGCGGCCTGATTGCCATCCAGCACATCAATCACCACGCGGTTGCCCAGCCGATAGTGGCGAAACCGCGTCCCCAGCGGGGCCTGCAACGCGACCCCGCTTTCAATGGCCGAGATTGACAGGACATTTTTTGGCAGGCGCAGCGCGGCGGAAAGATCGAACCGGGCCGGCGCCTCAAAGCGCAGCACCAGCCGATCACCGGCTTCCTCGGCACGATAGGTCACAGGATTGGGCCAATCCAAGACGACCCGGCCATAGGTTGGGTGATTGCCCACCCGGATGCCGAC
>CAIMVB010000004.1 GCA_903844785.1 uncultured Rhodospirillales bacterium
ACCCAGACTGGCCGCGCATGTTTCGCTTTTCGCCCTTTTTGGCGGCGGCCTGGAAATCCCGGGCGTGGAGGCCGAGGGGCTGAAGCTCAATCTGGACCCCAAGCTTTGGGCACTGCCGGAAGCCGCCAAACCCTCACGCCCCGCCCGCAGCGAAGCCGCAGCGCCCAAGCCCCCCGGTGCTGCGCCGCGTATTGGCCAGATCAGCCTCACGGCTTCGGTCATCACCCTGCCAGGCGGGCCGGCACGCCAAATCCAAATCCCACGCCTCAGCATCAGCCATCTGAGTGCCAGCAGCGCAAGCGATCTGGCGGCGGTTTGGCGCTTCAACGGCATTGATTTCACCCTGGCAGGCCAGGCCGGGCCGCTGCTTGGCACCGCCCCCGGCGCGCTGCCGCCGCTTGGCGCGTTAACACTTAAGGCCGGCGCGGGTGATCTTGGCTGGCTGCTACCAGGGCTGCGGCTGGATGGGCTGGAATTGGTGGTGCCCCCGGAAGCCGAGGCTCGACTAACCGGCGCGATTTCCCGCGGGCGCAGCACGGCGCGCCTGGAAGCAAGGCTGGGCGCGCTTGGCAAGCTGGTGCAAGGCGCTTCCGCGCCATTACCGATTGAAGCGCGGCTTGCCGCCGGCAACGCCCATCTGTCGCTGAAGGGCGCAGTGGCGCGCCCGCTGGACATGGCGGGCGGGCAATTCGATCTGGTGCTGGAAGTGCCGGATGGCGCCGCACTCGCGGGGTTTTTCGCTGCCCCTTCAGGGTTTAGCGGCGCGGCCCGGCTGGAATGGCGCGATACGGCGCATTTCAGCCTGCCGCGCTTGCAGCTTGCCAGCCCCGCCCTGGCGGCCAGTGCTGCGCTCAATCTTGGCGTGTCTGGGCGGCCCAATTTGGCCGGCCGTATTGAGGTCACCAAGCTTGATCTTGACGCCCTGGCGCCGCCAGCCCCGGCCCCAACCACGCCCGGCGGCGTCGCACCTTCAGGCACGCCGGCGGCCGGCGATGGCCGGATTATTCCCGATATCGCCCTGCCCGTGGCGCTGCTGATGGCCCTGGATGCCGAGGTAAAGCTTGCCTTGAGCGGCGTATCCTTCCGCAACCTGCCACGGGCCGGCTTGCAGGCGGATATGCGCCTGAAGGATGGCGCGCTTGCCCTGGCGCCCTTCAATCTGACCCTCCCGGCGGGGCGGCTGGCCGGGCAGGCCACAGTGAATGCCGCCGCGAACCCGGCGCAATATGCCCTGAGCCTCCGCTCCGAAGGTGCCGGGCTTGATCTGGCCGCGCTGAGTGGTGTGCTGGAAGGGCTTGGCCTCCGCGGCCATGGCGAGCTTGTCGCCGATCTGCGTGGCGCCGGTGCTTCCACCCGTGCCATCGCCGCCAGCCTCAGTGGCGAAATGGGCCTTGCTTTGGTCAATGGCCGGCTGGAACAGGGCAAGGCGATGGATGCGCTTGGCGCCATGCTCGCGCTGCTCTCGCCCAATTCGCAGCGGCTTGGCGCGATTGAATTGCGCTGTCTGGCGCTGGCCTTCGGCGCGGAGCAAGGCTTGGCGCGAAGCCGAACGCTGTTCATGGATAGCGCCATTGGGCAAATCAATGGTGAGGCCAACATCAATCTCAGCGATGAAAGCCTGAATGGGCGGCTCAATTCCAATCTGCGCGTCTTTGGCCTTGCCGTGAGAGCGCCCTTCAATCTTGGCGGCACGCTGGCGGCACCGCGCATAGGCGCGGCGCCAGGTGCGGCAATTGGCCAGAACGCGGCGGGGTTGCTGGCCGATACGCTGACAGGTCGCATCGCGACCGATCCAATCGGCAATCTGCTGGGGGGCAGTGGCCGCAATGCCGCCGCGGATTGTGCCGAGCCGCTCCGCATCGCGCGCCTCGGCGCGGAAGGAGCGGCGCCCACGCCACGCACCGCGCCGGATGCGGCGCCAGAGGCGGCGCGGCCCAACGCGCCCGCTTTGCCTTCACCGGTGCAGGATGTGCTGCGCGGCCTGGGTGGTATTTTGGGTGGCGGGCGGCGGTAAGCCTACCGCCTATCCCTCCACATCATCGAGCGACAGGCCAAGCGCTTCCAGCCCTTCTTCCAGCATATCGCCCAGCATTTCGATGCCCAGCAAATAGGTTGCCGGATCACGGATATTGCGTTCCCGCGCCAGATTGCGGGCTTCTTCCCAATCATCCGCCTCATAATCACCGCGCCCAACCCAGGCGAGGGCGATCAGGGCCGCCTGTTCATCCTCATTCAATTCACTGATGAAGGCGCGCAGCGCATCCTCATCCATGTTTTCATCATCTTCGGCGTCCAGGCCTTCTTCATCTTCATCGGCGCGGGACAGCGCGCCGCTTTCTTCGCCTTCCTGCACGGCGCGCGCGGCATCCACAATGGCGGCCACCGATTCCAGGCTGATGCCCAGATCGAATTCCTCATCTTCATCATCGCGTGCGGCCATGGCGCTTCTCCGGTTTTGACGGCGGCACTCAAGCACAGGGGCACGGGGCATTGCCAGCCCCGATCAGGTTGCAAATGCGTGTCAGAAAATGACCAGAAATTCAGCGTCGTGAGAGGTCAATCAGCCCCGCAAAGCCCGCTTCCGTACCAAACGCCAAATGCGTGCCGGAATCACTCCAGGCCAGCGCTGAAACCGCACCACGACCGGGGGCGGCCACCGGCACCACGCGCCCGCTGGTAACCTCGGCAATCAGGACCAGCCCATCATCAAAGCCCGCCGCCACCACTTCCTGCTGCGGATGGCAGGCAACGGCCGAGCAAAGCGCCTGATCGCCACCGGCCAATTCGGTTGGCGCCTTGCCCATCGGCCCGCCACCAAAAAACGGCCAAAGCACAATGCAATCCGCGCCCGATGTCGCAAGCCAGCGCCCCTTGGCCGTGAAGGCGATGGATTTCGTCTTGGCCGGATAGCCCGCCATGCGCATATGCTGGCCATCCGCCAGGCGCCAGCCATGCAAGGTATTTTCCTGCATGGCGGTGACCACATGCGTGCCATCCGGGCTGATCTCAACGCCGATATGGCTGCCCTTCCATTCTAGCGAGCGTGGCTTGTCTTCCTTCGCGGCCACGAACCAGAGCGAGGCGCCATTATAATGGCTGGCCGCGATGCGCTTGCCCTTGGCGTCAAAAGCAATGCCCGTGACCGATGTTGGATGCGCGAGTGATTTCAGCGCTGCCCCCGCGCCATCCAGCAGATGCACGGCCTTGCCCACAACAGCGGCGCGCAGGCCGCTTTCATGCGCTGCGACATGGTCCACCCAGCGGCTGCCATAACGCGCCAATTCAACCAAAGTACCATCAGCGCCAAGGCGCATCACCCGCCCATCATCGCCGCCGGAAATCACGCCATCCTTGGCATCGGCACAAAGCGACAGAACCGCACCCTGATGCGCTTCATGCTGCGCCCAAGGCTCCTTCGGCGCGGCAAGCAAGGCGCGATGCAAGACACCATCAGTGGTGCCGAAAATGCAGGTCTTGCCTTCATGGCCGAAAGCAAGCCCCGCGACCCAGGCACCGAGCGAATGCGACGTGCCGCGCCCATCCAGCAAATATTCTGCGCCGCTCATGCGTCCGGCGGGCTCCAACGCGCGATTTCGGCATTGATCTTCGCCTCATCCTCACCGGCCTGACAGGCTTCAAAGCCACGGCGCAGCAAGGGGCGATTGAGATCGCGTCCGATAAATACCAGCTTGGAACGGCGCGGATCGCCTTCCTTCCAGGGGCCGATGAAATCGCCATCGGCAATCATATGCACCGCCTGGAAAGCGAAGCGACGGTCATCGCCTTCATAAGCCAGAATACCTTTGGTGCGCAGCAAATCCTGCCCCTTGCTGGACAGCACCTGCGTGATCCAGGCGTTGAAACGCTCCGGATCAATCGGGCGATCCACTTCGAAGGAAACGCTGTTCACTTCCGAATCATGTTCGTGATCATCCTCGCCCGAGAGGAATTCCGGCTCCCGTTCCAGAATGCGTTCCAGGTTGAAGGCATCACGCCCGATCACGGCGCTGATTGGCACATCGGATTTCGTGGCGCGGCGAATTTCGGCATAGGGGTTGATGGCGCGGATGCGCTTTTCCACCTCGGCCGCTTCGGTTTCGCTCACTAGATCCATCTTGTTCAGCACGATGATGTCGGCGAAGGCGATCTGTTCCTGCGCTTCGGCGGAATCGGTCAAGCGCGCGGGCAGATGCTTGGCATCCACCACCGTTACAATCGCGTCCAACTTCGTAGCGCGCTTCACATCATCATCAACGAAGAAGGTCTGCGCAACCGGGGCGGGATCGGCCAGCCCCGTGGTTTCCACGATAATGCCGTCAAACTTGTCGCGCCGCTTCATCAGCCCGGCCAGGATGCGGATCAAATCCCCGCGCACCGTGCAGCAGATGCAGCCAT
>CAIMVB010000005.1 GCA_903844785.1 uncultured Rhodospirillales bacterium
CAGCGGCCTTGATCAGCACGGGGTATTTCACCGTCTCGGCCACTTCGCGCGCCTGCTCCAGGGTTTCCAAAGCACCCAGGGAACCCGGCACCAGCGGCACGCCAAGGCTGCGCATCGCATCCTTGGCCGCGATCTTGTCGCCCATCATGCGGATATGTTCGGGCGCGGGGCCAATGAATTTCAGCCCATGCGCTTCGACCATTTCAGCGAAACGCGCGTTTTCCGAAAGAAAGCCATAGCCGGGATGAATGGCATCCGCCCCGGTTACCATGGCGGCCGAAATCACCGCCGCCATGTTCAAATAGGAATCCCGCGCGGGCGGGGGCCCGATACACACGCTTTCATCGGCAAAGCGCACATGCATTGCGGTCGCATCCGCAGTGGAATGCACCGCGACAGTGCGAATGCCCATTTCCTGGCAAGCGCGATGCACGCGCAGCGCAATCTCACCGCGATTGGCGATCAGAACCTTACCGAACATGGAATGGCACCCCGGCGGCTTGCGCCATTATTCAACAATCATCAGCGGTTCGCCGAATTCTACCGGCGTGCCACTTTCCACCAGAATGCGCGTCACGGTACCGGCGCGCGGCGCCTTGATCTGGTTATAGGTCTTCATCGCCTCAATCAGCAGCAGCGTTTGGCCCTGCGCTACCTTGCTGCCCACCGTCACAAAGGGCGCGGCCGTGGGTTCAGACGAAAGATAGGCAACGCCAACCATGGGGCTGGTCACCGCGCCGGGATGGTCCGCATCATCGACGCCAGCCGCAGCCACAGGCGCCGCCGCCACTGCGGCAGGTGCCCCAGCGGCAGGCATGACAATCGGTGCGGCCATTGGCATGGCCATGGGCGCCACGCTGATCTGGCGCACCAGCTTCACGCGTATGTCGTTATCGACCAGCTCAATTTCGGTCAGGTCGCTATCACGCAGGATTTGCGCCAATTCCCGGATCGTCGCCGGGTCAAATTGCAGGTCTTTGCTCATGCTTCCTCATCCTGTGCGATCAGCCCCGCCATGGCGCGGATCGCCAGCGCATAGCCTTCTACCCCAAGCCCGCAAATCACGCCCGTCGCGGCTTTGGAGATGAAGCTGTGATGCCGGAATTCCTCCCGGCGATGGATATTCGTGATGTGCACTTCAATCACCGGCACACCTACAGCCAAAAGCGCATCCATCACGGCGATGGAGGTGGTGGTATAGCCCGCCGGGTTCATGATGATACCGGCAGCGCGCCCGCGGCATTCCTGCACCCAGGTCACCAATTCGCCTTCGCTATTGGTCTGGCGGAAATCAATGGCAAGCCCAAGCCCATCCGCCACCTCGGCGCATAGCGCTTCCACATCATCAAGCGTCGCGGTGCCGTATTTCTCCGGCTCTCGCACACCCAGCATATTCAGGTTCGGGCCGTTCAGCACGGCGATCAAAGGCGGGGTCACGGCGCTTCCCTTGCGAAATGAGCTTTGATTTGGGCTAGCACGGGGGGTCCGAACCGGGCAAGCCGGAGGGGCGCTTGCCCTTCGGCCACTGCACCGCCACATTGCGCCCCATGTCTGGCCAGATAACCGTTTCCGTGAATGGGGAAACCCGCCACATGCCCCAGGGCGCCACCGTGGCCGCCCTGCTTTCTGCCATTGGGCTTGATACGCGCAAGGTGGCAGTCGAACGCAATGAGGAAATCGTGCCGCGTTCCACCTATGCCACCCTTGCCCTGACCGAGGGCGATACGCTTGAAATCGTTCACTTCATTGGGGGGGGCTGACCATGACAGCGACTGAAGATGATAGCTGGCAGATAGCCGGCCAGCGCTTCCAATCCCGCCTGGTTGTGGGCACCGGGCGCTACAAGGATCTTGAGGAAACCGCCGCCGCGATTGAAGCCTCGGGCGCTGAGATCGTCACCGTGGCCGTGCGCCGGGTGAACCTATCGGACCCCAAGGCGCCGATGCTGCAGGATTATGTCTCGCCCAAGCGCTACACTTACCTGCCCAATACGGCGGGCTGCCACACCGCCAAGGATGCGGTCCGCACGCTGCGACTCGCCCGCGAAGCCGGGGGTTGGAACCTGGTGAAGCTGGAAGTGCTGGGCCCGGCGCCCTTCCTCTACCCCGATATGCCGGCCACTTTTGAAGCAGCCCAGGCGCTGATCGCCGATGGCTTTCAGGTGATGGTCTATTGCGCGGATGACCCGCTGGCGGCGAAGCGGCTGGAAGATATGGGCTGCGTTGCCATCATGCCACTCGGCGCGCCGATCGGCTCCGGCATGGGGGTGGTGAACCCCTATATGATCAGCGCCATCAAGCGCGAAGCCAAGGTGCCGGTGCTGGTAGATGCTGGGATTGGCACGGCATCAGATGCGGCGCTGGCCATGGAATTGGGCTGCGATGCCGTGCTGCTCAATTCCGCCATTGCCCATGCCAAACACCCCGTGATCATGGCGCGCGCCATGAAGGCCGCCGTTGAAGCCGGGCGCCATGCCTTCCTGGCCGGGCGCATGCCGCGCAATTACAGCGCGGATGCTTCAAGCCCCATGAGTGGGCTCATCCGCAGCTGAAAGACGCATCGCGCGAATTTCAGCTTCCAGCAGCGCGGGATCAGGTGCCGGCAACCATTGCGCCGCCACCCCAAGCGCCGCTTCCAGGCGGCGCTTATACTCGGCTTTCGGGACCTCCTTTGCGCCGAAGCGCGCCAAATGCGCGGTCAAGAATTGCGTATCCAATAGCGTAAAGCCGCCCAAGCGCAGCCGCGCCACAAGCTGCACCAGCGCCACTTTGGAGGCATCCGTGGTGCGGGAGAACATGCTCTCCCCAAAAAAGGCGCCACCCAGGCGAACCCCATAAAGCCCACCAACCAGCGCGCCATCTTGCCAGACTTCAATGGAATGGGCGAAGCCCATGCCATGCAGCGCGGTAAAAAGGCGCGTGATTTCGTCATTAATCCAGGTATCCGTGCGCCCCGGCGCAGGTTCAGCACACCCGGCAATCACGCCCGCGAAATCCTGATCCGCCGTCACGGTAAAGCGGCCAGACAGCACAGTGCGCCGCAACCGGCGCGGCAGATGAAACCCGCCATCCAAGGGCAGAATGCCGCGCAGCGCAGGGTCCAGCCAATGGAGCTTTTTGCTCTCTCGCCCTTCCGCCATGGGGAATAAGCCAGCGCCATAGGCTCGCAGCATCAGGTCAGGCGTGATTTCAACTGCGCGGCGGCTCATGCGCGCCACACCTTCTTGAGGCAGGCGGGGTTATTCTTCCTCATCCGCCGGCGCGATGGGCAAAGCGCTGCTTTCCTTATGGGTCGCCAGCGCCACCATGGTTTCCGTGCGCATAACACCCGGCAGGGCGCGCAGCCTGGAATTGGTGAAGCTATCCACCGCCGCCAAATCCGGCAGGCGGAGCTTCAACTGATAGGACCAGCGCCCAGAAATGGCGTGGCATTCCAGCACCGCCTCATCCGCCGCCATGGCAGCGATGAAGCCGGTCTCGGCCCCCGCTTGCAGCATGACGAACACCCAGGCGAGTTGCGGGCAACCCACCGCGCCGGGTTCCAAATCCGCACGCCAACCGCGGATGGTGCCGCGTTCTTCCAAACGCTTGACGCGTTCCGCCGTGGCCGAGACGGAAAGCCCCGCCACCTTGGCGAGTTCCGCGAGCCCTGCCGCGCCATTGCCTTGCAGTTCCAGCAGGATATTCCGGTCTATATCGTCCATGGCGCGACTATATCCGGCAAAACCGCCGATAGGAATGAAAATCTTACCATGATTTCACGGATTCTGCGGCGCTGACGTGCAGCTTTTCCTTGCCAAAAGCCGGGCTCAGGCGTCAGGCTGGATGTCAAAGGATATGCCCATGAAAACCACCCGCCGCAGCCTGCTGCTGAGCCCCGCGCTCCTCGCCTCCCCTGCCCTGGCTCAAGCGCCTTGGCCGCGCCGGCCCATTACCTTCATTGCCCCGGCCGCGCCCGGCGGGGCCACAGATATCCTGGCCCGCGTCATGGCGCAGACCATGCAGGCAAGCCTTGGCCAACCCGTTGTGGTGGAAAACCGCGGCGGTGCCGCCGGGGTGATCGCAACCGAAGCCATCGCCGCCGCCCAGCCCGATGGGCATACCATCGGCATTGGCATGATCAGCACCTTGGCGGTGAACCCGCATGTTTATCGCATGCGCGCCGATGTGATGAAGGATTTCGCGCATATCGGCATGATCGCCAAAGTGCCCATGGTGCTGCTGGCGCAGCATAGCCTGGCGGAAGGGGGCCTTGCTGGCTTCATTGCCCGCGCCAAGGCAGCGCCGGATACCATCACCTATGGCAGCGCGGGGGCCGGTTCCAATGTGCATATCGGCATGATCGCCTTCCTGGAAGCGGCGGGCATTAAGATGGTCCATGTGCCCTATCGCGGTTCTGGGCCGATGGTGATTGATTTGGTTGCGGGCAATATCCAATCCGGCATGACCGGCACGCCGGCCGCCCTGCCGGTGCTGCGTGCCGGGCGCGTGGCGGCGCTCGGCACCACGGCCAAGGAAAGGCTGGCGCAAACGCCCGATATTCCCGCCATTAGCGAAACCATTCCGGGTTTTGAGGCGATGCAATGGTACGGCATTGTCGCGCCGTCCCGCACGCCGCCCGAAGTGGTCGCGAAACTCGCCGACGCCACCAATGCCGCCTTGGCGAACCCGGAAGTGCTGGCGCGCTTGGCGGATGAAGGCGCTTTGCCCACCCCCATGGCGCCTGATGCCTTTCGCGGCTTCGTCGCCGCAGAGCTGGATCGTTGGGGTGCGGTCGCGCGGCGGAATAATCTGAAGCCGAATGAATAGGTAGCCGAAGCCCGGGCAAGCAGGGCATAATCCGGCGCGTTCCTGCTGGAGAATTGCCCGATGCCCGAAGGCCGCCTTGTTATCGGCACCAAACGTTATTCATCCTGGTCCATGCGCGGCTGGCTGGCTGTGCATCTGGCCGGGCTGGATGTGGAGGAGGTGGTTATTCCCCTCGCGGGCGGCGGTGCCACCACCGCGCTGAAATCAGCGACACCCACAGGCATGGTGCCTTACCTGGAACATCGCGGCGCGCGGGTTTGGGAAAGCCTGGCGATTTGCGATTATTGCGCGGAAATCGCGCCGAAGCTTTGGCCCGCGGATCGCGCCGCCCGCGCCCATGCGCGGTCCATCGCCGCTGAAATGCATGCCGGGTTTCGCAATCTGCGGATGGCCATGCCGATGAATCTGGGCCGGAGTTTCCCTGGCCGGGGGCGTACACCGGAATCCCTCGCTGATATCGCCCGCGTTGAAGCGATTTGGGCCGAGGCCATCGCGGCCCATGGCGGCCCTTTCCTGATGGGCGCTGAATTCGGCGCGGTGGATGCGATGTATGCGCCGGTAGTAGCGCGCTTCATCACCTGGCAGCCGGAGCTTTCAGCCACAACGCAGCGCTATATGGCGGCGGTGCGCGCGCATCCCTTGGTTGCGCGCTGGTATGATGAAGCCGCCGCCGAACCGGCAGAATGGTTGCTCGACCGCTATGAGAATCCCGCATGAATACGGCCCTTGCACTTGACCATCTGGGCGTCGCAGCGCGCGATTTGGCGCCCATATGCGCTGCCTATGAAAGGCTGGGCTTCACGCTTTCACCCATTGCCCAGCAAAGCGGGCGGCGGCGGCCTGACCTGCCGGTTGAGAAATACGGCTCCGGCAATCGCTGTGCCTTCCTGAAGCATGGCTATATCGAATTGATCGCCATTCTGGACCCCGCGCTATTCGACAATAATCTGAACGCCTTTCTGGCGCGCTATGCCGGCATCCATATCCTGGCTCTTGCCATGCTGGATGAGGAAGCAAACCTAGTCAGGCTGCGCAAAGCGGGGATTGATATTCCCGGGGTTGCCTATCTGGAACGGCCAGTGGAAGCGGGCGGGCCGATTGCGCGCTTCGCCCGGCTCCCTTTCCCGGACCCGCCGGAGGGCCGGGTGCAATTGATCCGGCATCTGACGCCTGAATTGGTCTGGCAGGATCGCTGGATGGACCACGCCAATAAGGCGGAGGTTCTGGAAGCCGCCATTTTATGCGCGGATAACCCGGCCGATACTGCGGCACGACTTTCACGCCTGGCCGGGCTGTCATTGGAACCGGACCCGGCGGGGGGCTTTCTGCTCCGCCTGCCGGGGGCAGCGCGCGCTGCCGGGCCGAAAGCGCCTGCCTTGGAAACCCGCGTGCGGGTGCTGACGCCGGAAGCGCTCGCCTCTGTGCTGCCCGGTGTCACGCCCCCGGCCTCACCCTGCATGGCAGGGATGGTGGTGCGCACCGCCGATGGCGCGGCTTCAGCCCGCCGCATCCTGGCCGGCATCCCAACGCGCGAAGCGCCTGAGGGGATTATGGTGCCACCAGAATACGCCGCCGGCGCGGCGCTGATTTTCACGTGAAACGCGAAGCCGTAAGCCGGAGCCTCCGCACCTATCACGCGCCAGGCCGGGCGGCGGCCTTGGATGGCTTCTATTGCCGCTTTCTTGGCGCGGGGGACCTCGCTTTTGATGTCGGCGCGCATGTTGGGGACCGGATGCTGTCTTTCCGGCGCCTTGGTGCGCGCGTGGTGGCGGTGGAACCGCAACGCGCCCTGGGCCGTGTGCTGCGGCTTTTACTCCGCGGCGACCCGGATGTTGCGTTGGTTTCGCAGCTCATCGGCGCACGGATGGGGGAGGCAGAGCTTCGCCTCAATACCGCCAACCCGACCGTCGCCACCGCGAGCGCCGCCTTCATCGCCGCCGCCGCCGGGGCGCCGGGCTGGGAGGGGCAGGAATGGGACAAGGCTGAAACCCTGCCCATCACCACTTTGGATGCGCTGATCGCCGCCCATGGCATGCCGCATTTTATCAAGCTGGATATTGAAGGCTTTGAGGCTGAGGCACTGCGCGGCCTTTCCCGCCCACCCCGCGCGCTTTCCTTCGAATTCACCACCATCCAGCGCGATGTGGCGGCCGAATGTCTGGGCCTGCTCGCCGCACTCGGCTATCGCCATTTCCAGGCGAGCCTTGGGGAGAGCCTGAGCTTCGCCCTGCCCGCGCCCTGTGATGCGGCAGAAATGCAAGCCTGGATCGCCGCCCTGCCGGCACGCGCCAATAGTGGCGATATCTATGCCAGCCTGGAGCCCGCGCGTTTAGGGTGACGGCGCTGTCATTTTGCGCTTAATTCTTCATGCTTATCGCCAAGGGAGACGCGACATGGGTGTTTTGACGCAGGAACAGAAGGATGCCTTCTGGCGCGATGGCTGCCTGGTGGTGCCGAATGCGGTCTCCGCCGATCTGCTGGCACGCCTGCGGGCCGAGATCGCCGGCTGGGTGGACGAAAGCCGCGCCCATACCAAACCCTTCGGCCCGCCTTGCGTGGATGGCCGCCCGCGTTTTGACATGGGCAAGGAACATTCCGCCGAAAACCCGGCGCTGCGGCGGATCAACAACCCATCCGATATCTCGCCCGCCTATCTGGAAGCGATGCGCGATAGCGACATGACGGAAATGGTGGCCGAACTGATTGGCCCCGATGTGAAATTCCATCATTGCAAGATCAATCTGAAGCTGATGGGGGCGAAGACCGAGGTGCTGTATCATCAGGACTTCGCCTATACGCC
>CAIMVB010000006.1 GCA_903844785.1 uncultured Rhodospirillales bacterium
CGGGCGGCTCAAGACCATTTGCTTCCGCGCCAAGGAAGGGCCATTGGCCGAGGCGTTGCTCTCGCCAGACCGCACGCCTTTGCATCTATGCGGGCATTTGCGGGCAGAAGCCTGGAATGGCGAAGTGACCGCCGGGTTTCAGATTGTGGATGCGGCGCGGGTCTGAACGGCTTTGTTCAATGCTGCGGCCAGGCGATGGGCGGCACTTGCACAAGCGGTATCTGTACCGCGCTCACTACCCCATTTTGCAGGCTGATCGGGATTTCGGCGACAGGCGGGCCGCCATTTTCAGCCCGGCGCGTCAGCAAGGCGACGGCGAATTTCGTGCCATCCAACGCGCGGCGCTGAATGAGCCCAAGGCGCCCGAGTGAATCGATCGCTGGATTTGGATTGGCGATGGATAATGTGCCCGCCATTGCGGGCTGCAACGCATGATCAAGCCGCCCGGAAAGCGTGAGCCCGGCATTGAATTGCCCCCAGGAAAGGCGCGCATGGCGCAATTCCAGCCGGCCATCTGAAGCGCGCCAGGCATCCAATTGTTCCACCAAGCTCGGCAGAGGCAGCACGCTGCCATAAACAGCGCCATCGAATTCAAAGCGTGCGACCTTGGGCCCAAGCTCCGCCAAGGTGCGGGCGGAAAACCAACCTTGCGGCAGGGTGGTGTCCTCAGCGGCGAATTGCAGCGTGAAGGCAAGTTCCGCCGCGCGCGACCAGCTTGCATCCAGGCCAAGGCGCTGAATGGCAAGCTGGCCATTGGGGGTCTGCGCGCTAATGCCTTGCAGCAAAGCATTGGTCCGGCGTGGCGGCTGGCCCGCTTCCAGCGGCATCAACGCCGTGAAGCTGGTTGTGGTGAAGGGGATCTGCATGGCGCCCAGGCGCAGCGCCTGCTGGCCAGAGGCTTCAATCCTAAGCGCATCCGGCAAGGGCAGGGGGGTGGCAATCGTCAGCAACGCTGCTTCCCAGCTTATCCCCTCACCGGCAGTTTCATCGCCTGGCGTATCAATGGAAAGCTGCGGGACAGAAAGCCGCGCGGCAAAGGGCCAGCCGCCGCGTTCGGGGATGTCGTGGCTGATGCGCCAGCCTTCAGCCCGGCGCTGCACCACCCAATCGGAAAAACCCTCTGCCAAGGCTCCGGCGCTCCAGCGCCAGAGCAAGGTCTGCCCTGCCACCAGGGCCGCCAATAAAATCAGCACGCCAAAGACGAAGCGCCCAAGAAAGGGTGTGCGTGGGGGTTTGGGTGGCTTGGCGATCATGCTGGGCGCCGATATAGCGCCTGAACCGCTTGGGTGGAATCACCGAAGCGGTTTTTCAGCCGCGCAAAGATAGGGGTAGCGGGAAGTGTCCTGCGCGCCATGACAAGCGATATCCAAACACTGCTCGCCCCGGATGGGGATTTCTATGTCTTTGCCTATGGATCGCTGATCTGGCGGCCGGGCTTCGACCATGCAACGCGGCATCCCGCGCTGCTGCGTGGCTTTCATCGGCGTTTTTGTCTTTGGAGCCATCGCTATCGCGGCACGCCGGAACGGCCAGGGTTGGTGCTGGGGCTGGATCGTGGCGGCGCCTGCCGTGGCGCGGTGTTTCGCGTGCCAGGCCGGGCGGCGGCTGAAACCCTTGCCTATCTGGATGCGCGCGAATTGCCCGATGGGGCAGAAGTTGTCTATCGCCGCCGGCTTTTGCCGCTGACGCTGCTGGATACCGGGCAGCGCGTGCCCGCCATTGCTTATGTCGCGAACCGCGATTGCCGGCTTTATTGCGGCAACCAACCAGCTGAGGTTCTGGCACGGGCGATTGGCGCGGGCCATGGGCAGATGGGATCCAACCGGGATTATTTGTTCAATACGCTGGATCATCTGGAAGAAATGGGTGTGCGGGACCGCGGGCTTGAAGCCATCGCGGCGCTGGTGGGCCGTTCATGATAGCTATGGCGTGATCCTGCGAAACGGATCATGCTTTGACTGGATTGGGGAAGGACAGGATCATGGCCTTGCAACGCATGGTGCTTGAAATTGGCATGGGCACCGATATTCGCGGCGCGGATTACACCAAGGCAGCGGTGCGCGCTTTGCGCGATGCGCTTTGGCATAATTCACTCACCATCGGTGCGGCGGTTGGCCAGGATGTTGATGCCATGCAGGTTGAAGTGCTGATCGGCGTGCCCAAGCCCGATTTGGTGGATAAGGACCAGGTGCTGGCCATTCTGCCCCATGGCAGCGGCACGGTGACGCTGGTGGAAGGTGGCCTCGAAATCCCGAATGATGAGGGCACCAACAGTACCGTGATTGCCAATTGCTGCGCCATTGTGCGGCTGGATGTGTGAGGGAGACCGAAAATGGCCTTGAAGCGCATCATCCTTGAAATGGGCAGCGGCAATGATCTGCATGGCGGGGATTATACCAAGGCGGCGCTACGCGCCGTGCAGGATGCCTTGCACCATTCATCACTCGCGTTCGTTCGCACGCTGGGCCTTGATATCAAGACCATGCAGGTGGAAGTGACCATTGGCGTCCAGCAGCCCGACAAGGTGGATATCGAAGCCGTGCGCAAATCCCTGCCCTATGGCGTGGTCACTGCGCGCGCGGTGAAGGGCGGCTTGGATGTTCCGGAAGAAGGCAAGCATGACAAGGCGGTAATCGCCTCGGCCGCGATTGCTGTTCGGTTTGATTTGCCGTGATGCCGTAACCAGGTGGGGCTGGCCGCGCCTTTATCCCCAAAGGCCGGTTGGCAAATAAAAACCCCGCTTTTTGAAGGCTTACGGGGCTTAGTTCAGGCAATATGGCAGATATGGCGCGACCCTATTCCCCAGGTTTATCCACAGGCTAAGGGGCGGCCATGAGCCGCGTCGTTTCCGCTTCAATCTGCTGTTCCAGGGCTTCCATCAGCGGTTTGCGCGCCAGGCCTGGCGGCAGGGCAGGCAGGACGGAAATGGAAATCACGCCGGGCATTTTATGAAAGGCGCGCCTGCCCCAATGGCGCCCGCTATTGGTCGCAACCGGGTAGCATGGCGCGCCGCTGGCAATGACCAGCGCGGCAACACCGGGCTGATAGGGCACTTTTTCACCAGGGGCTGAGCGCGTGCCTTCCGGGAAAATAACCAAGGGCCGGCCTTCATCCAGCACGCCTTTCGCATCGCGCACCATGGCGCGGAGCGCAGCTCCACCGCCATCACGGTCAACCGCCACTGCGCCAGTATGGCGCGCGGCACGGCCCCAAAATGGCAGATCCAGCAATTCGCGTTTCAGGACATAGCTTGGATGAGCAATCAAGGCGGGCCAGACAAAAGTATCAAAGGCTGATTGATGCTTGGAAGCAATAATCGCTGCACCGGGGGCGATATGCTGAAGCCCGGTGACTTCCACGCGAATGCCGCAGACCAGACGCAGCAACCAGATGATGATCTTCGCCCAACCCTGGATGTAACGCCGAATGTATCTTGAATGGAACGGCAGCAAAGCCATGGCAATCATCGCACTCAGCGCGGTGACGGTCATGAAAAGCGCATTGAAGACAAGTGAACGCAGAAATATCATGTACGCTTTCCACCGAAGAATGCTGAAACTCCTGCCTCGGCGCCCAGGAATTTGCAATATTCGCCAAGCAGCAGGCCCCAATTGCGCGGACGCCAAAGGGCGCCTTCCGCGCGCAGCCTTGCCGGCATGATGGGGTGCGCCACCACCCGCAAGGCCGGCATGGCGCGGCGCAATTCGGCCTGCGCGCGGGGCATATGATAGCCGGCTGTCACCAGCCGGATGGTGGAGATTTCCCGTGCCTTGGCCCAGGCGGCGATTTCCGCCGCATTGCCGCGCGTGGAAGCCGCTGCGTGGCCCAGTTCCACCGGGCCTTTGAGCTTCGCCGGATCAATCCCGGTGCCACGCACCAGATCCTGAAGCCGCGAATCCGGATGCACGCCCGAGACAAAAAGGCGCGGCGCCAAGCCATCGGCCAAAAGGCGAAAACCCGTTTCAACCCGTTCCGCGCCGCCGGTCAGCACCACAATGGCATCGGTGCTGTCCATGGTCGCGGCGCTGTCCTGCGCCGCCTTCACGAACCAGACAAAACCCCCAAGCCACAGTAGCGCCAGCATAAGCGGCACAGGCCAAACCCACCGCGCCTTCATGGCAGCCTACGCAGCCAGACCAAGATGCTGGCCCTGGCTGCGCCCCAGGCAATGAGCATGGCCAGCAGGGGAATTGCGGCAAGCCCCGGCCATGGCAGTAGCTGCCAGCCAAGATCGGGCAGGAATGGTCTGGCGAAAAGCATCGCGGCCCAAAATACCGCGAGCGCCGCCGCGATGCCCAAGGCGCCGCCCAAAGCGGCAAGCCAGGCGGCACGAAGCGCGAAACGGCCCGCGATATCGCGATCTGTCGCGCCCAGCATATGCAGCACCATCACAGCATCGCGCCGTGCGGCGATGCCCGCGCGCACCGCAATAATCACCACAGCCGCTGAAATGAAACCAACCAGCGCCAATACCGCGAGCGTTGTGGCGGAAAATGCCCGCGCCAGCGCGGCCAAGCGCCCCACGAAAATGCCATGCGCTTCCGTGACAGCACCAGGCACCGCTTCCGCCACGCGATCACCAATCAGCACCGGGTCCGTGCCAAGATCCGCCAGGCGCAATTCAATCACCCCCGGCAAGGGCAGCCCCGTGACATCGCCAAGCCAGGGGCGCAGCAATTCCGCCATCCTGAGCGGATCCACAACCTGCGCTTCCCGGATTTCGGGAAGGCCGCGCAGCACTTCCAGCGCCGCATCCATTCGCGCTTGCGTGGGGTTTGGGATTTGCACCACCACCGCGGCATTCGCCCCTTCCTGCCAGCGATCCGCAAGCCGCGCGACACCTTGATGCAGCCCAACCGTCAGTGCCGCCAGCAGCGCCATGGCTGCGATCAGCGCAATCAATAGCCGGTCCGCCAGCGCATGGCGCAGCCCGATGGGATCCCCCCGCCCGCTGGCTTCATGGCGCATCGATGATTCTGCCTTCAGCCAGGGTGATGATGCGGGCCGGGTGGCGCGCGGGCAGGTCTTCAGAATGCGTGGCGACCACAATGGCGGTGCCCAAACGGTTCATTTCACCGAATAAAGCGATCAGCCGGCGCGCTTCGAAAACATCCAGTTCCGAAGTTGGTTCATCGGCGATCAAAAGCGCGGGGCGGGTGATGATGGCGCGCGCAATGGCAATGCGCTGCTGTTCACCGCCCGAAAGTTCCGCCGGAGGACGTGCGGATTTTTCGCGCAAGCCCAGCCAATCCAGGATCTCATCCACATCCTGCTGGATGGCGCCTTCGGCCCGGCCGGCAAGGCGCAGCGGCAGCGCCACATTGTCCCAAGCGGAAACATGGCCAAGTAACCGGAATTCCTGATGAACCACCCCAATCTTGCGCCTGAGCGCCGGCAGCGCCCCGCGTTCCGCCTGCCCGATATCGGTGCCGAGCACGGAAACCACCCCGCTGCTGGGCCGAAGCGCCGCGTGCATGAGCCTTAAGATGGAGCTTTTCCCCGCCCCCGAAGGGCCCAACAACCAGGTAAAGCTGCCTTCCCCCAAGGCGAAGGACACATCATGCAGCGCTGGCCGCCCCGGGCTGCCCTGGGGTGTTGGATAGGCCAGCCCGACGCGCCCGAATCTCACCATGAGATGTGTTTCGCATGAGCGGGCCATTCCGCTCAATGTTTCGCTTGCCCAGAAGCCGCCGCTGACGGAAAATAGCGTCATGCGGATCGATTGCCCAAATTGCAAAGCTGGTTACGAGGTGCCGGAGCGGATACTGGCGGACCGGGCGCGGCCTTTGCGCTGCGGCCAGTGCCGGATGGTGTTTGCGGTGCCGGAAGCCCCGGCGCCTGTGGCCGAAGCCCCACCGAGCATAGCGCCCGAAGCCGCCGCCCCAGCGCCGCAGGCGCCAAGCGCGGCCACCGCCTCGATGCCGGCGCCGGAAGAGACGCTGCCCGATCCTTTGGTGGCCGGCGCCCCCCTGACCGAGGCCGCGAATGAGGCGCCTTCCCGCGGCTTGCGTGTGGCCTGGGCGGCTTCCATTGCGCTGCTGATCGGCGGCGGGCTTGCCGCCATCATCAAGCGCGACGCGCTGATGGAAGCCTGGCCGCCGGCGGCGCGGTTATTTGGGGCCTTGGGATTGGGGTAGCGCTTCGGCGCCAAACTCGGCGCGATGCCAGGCGATGATGGGCGCCAAGCTTTCGCGCGCCCAGGGCTGCCACATCATGCAATGCGGCATGTCTTGCAGCAGGTGATAATCCAGGCCGAGGAATTCCGCGATTGCCAAATCCTGCCCCGGCGGGTGGCGCGCGGCGTCGTCTCGCCCGGCTTCCAGCACCAGCCCCGGCAGGCCGTGCAGCTTTTCGTGCGTGATTGGGATGCGGAGCGCATAGCGGTCATTCAAGACGCGCGGTGATTCGGGTGAAAGCGCGGCGCGATAGGCACTGATATCGGCGACTTCGTG
The DNA here is from genome assembly GCA_903844785.1 of uncultured Rhodospirillales bacterium. Taxonomy (GTDB): domain Bacteria; phylum Pseudomonadota; class Alphaproteobacteria; order Acetobacterales; family Acetobacteraceae; genus Neoroseomonas. The sequence goes on from CAIMVB010000006.1 coordinate 6,453, forward strand.
ATCGCCAAAATAGCGCGCACGGATGGCGGCGATATCAGGCGGCGGCAGCATCGCACCTTCCGCCACTTCCGGCACCGGCGCGGCGCCGGGCAGATTGCCGGGCGGGGATGGCGCCACCAGCAAAAGCCCCGCCGCATCGCCCAGCATTTCGGCGGCGCGCATCGCGACCAGCGCGCCAAGGCTATGGCCGAGCAGCACCACGGGCCGCGCCAGCGCGCGGGCGGCTTCCGCCGCATCTGTCGCGTAATCATTGATGCCGGTTGTGGGTTTGGCCGCGGCCATCAGGCTGCCCTTGCCCCGCTGTTCCAGCGCGGCGGCGGCGATGCCGGCTTCCGCCAGCAGGCCAAGCCATGGCCCGAAGCAAAGGGCGCTGTGATAGCCGCCGGGGATGCAGAGAATGACCGGCCCTTGCCCTTCCTGCGCAAACATCGCTGCGTGGCTTAGCGTGATGCGCCGCGCGCCGGCGGGCGGCCAGCCCATCATTCCGGTTCAATGCCGGCAATGCGCACCCATTCCTGCCACCGTGCGCGATCCGCCACCAGGAAGCGGTCCATATCCTCGGCGTTGCGGAAGCCCGGGGAAAGGCCCTGGCGCGTGAGGGCTTCCGCCACCGCGGCATCTTCCACCGCCTGGCGCAGCAGGGTTTGCATGCGGTCCAGCATCGGGCGTGGGGTGCGGGCCGGCGCGGTCAGGCCGAACCAGCCTTCCACCACAAAATCCGGCACGGCTTCGGACACCAGGGGCAAATCCGGGTATTGCGGCATGCGCCGCGCGGCGGAGACACCAATCGGCACCACGCGGCCCGATTGCAGCGCCGGGGCGGCGGAAAGACTATCCAGGAACGCGAATTGAATCTGCCCGCTGATCAGATCCGGCACGATTTGGGTGATGTTGCGATAGGCAGCGCCCGTAACATCCAGATTGGCGCGCGCCTTGAGCAAGGCCGCCGGCACCTGGGATGAGGATGAATAATAGCCGAAAAACACCTTGCCCGGATTGGCCCGCGCATGGGCGATCAACGCCGGGATGGATTTGTAAGGCGCATCGGCAGGCACCACCGCAATGGTCGCGAAGCTGCCCATCATGCCGATATGGCTGAAATCCTGCACCGGATCATAAGGCAGACGGCGATAGAGGAATTGATTGGCCGAATGGGTGGAATTGGTGGCAATCAGAAAGCTGTAGCCATCCGGCGCCGCCTGCTTGGCGGCTTCCGTGCCCGTAATGCCGCCGGCCCCTGGCCGATTATCCACCACGACAGGCTGGCGCAAATGCGGTTCCAGGAAGCGGCCCAGCGTACGCCCGATGAAATCCGCCGCCCCACCTGCGGCAGAGGGAATGATGATGCGGATGGGCCGGTTGGGCCATTCAGCCTGCGCGTGTGACGTGCGCGCGATGAAAGGGGCAGAAAGCGACGCCGCGAACAGGGCGCGGCGGCGAAGGGTGTGATGCATGGGCGCTGCCTTTATTGGTTTTCTGGCGGCGAGCATGGCAGGGCGGGGTGGGGGAGGGCAACGCCCCGCTATGGGTTGAACAGCGCGTAGATATCCGCGAGCGTTGTGGTGCCGATGAGGATGACATCATCCCCGGCGCCACCATCCAAAGTATCACGTCCGCCGCCGCCAATAATAAGATCGTTCCCTGCGCCGCCCGTCAGGGTTTCTGCCTGATTGCTACCGGTCAGGCTATCGGCGAAGGGCGTGCCGATCACGCCTTGGAAGTTTGTGATGGTATCGGTGCCATCCCAGGGGTTGGTGGCACGGCCAGCTGCAAGGTCGACGACGACGCCGTGTGTTGGCGCTCTACCAGCGAATGCCGCGCCATATTCAAGGGTATTACTACCACCACGGCCGTCCAAAATATTATTGCCGGCCAGTCCAATTAATTTATCGTCACCTGGTGTTCCATACAGTGTGTCATCCCCATCCGAGCCTCTCGCCTGATTAAATCGAATAAGAGTATCCGTAATTCCAGCGGGCTTTATCACAAAGCCAATATAACCACTCCCATCAGTGGGCGTTGTGCCCAAATCAATCAGAACACTAGTGGGCGTTGTCCAATCGCTGTTGGAAAATCGATATTGATTTACGCCCCCTGCGCCATCAAGGAAATGACTCCCAAGGGCTGGCGTTTCCAATACATCATTCGCTTCCCCGCCAATAATAGTGTCATTAAAATTTGAGCCACGCACGCGCACAACATTGATAAGGGAATCGGTGCCGCCTAAGCCATCCGTCGCTGTGCCGGCGTTGAGATTAACCGAAACTGCTGCAGTGGCGCTTGAGTAGTCGACACGGTTGATGGTGAGGCCAAATCCATTGATCGTGTCGTCCCCTTGACGGCCATGTAAGCTGATTGAATTAAAAAATGTACCGGTGGGGCCATTCGTGGGTGATCCATTTAAAACATCATTTGCTATTGAGCCGTGGATGCCCTGCACATTGGTCAGCGTATCCGCGCCACCATTGCTCTTGATCACCGATGCCGTCATATAGTCGCTGAAATCGGCAATAATTGTTCCGCCAGCCATATGGCCGGAATTATAGTAAATATTGTTGCTTGCGAGCGCGAGGGTGCCATCAATCCGGTCTGATCCACGCGACGCGAAGAATGTGGTGCCATTGCTGGGATAGCCTGACAGACCAACCTGGCTAGCAAGTTTATCTGATCCAATCAGTACATCATCGTAATAAGAACCCTGAACTTCGCGGATGCCCTGGAGTGTATCGGTGCCGCCGTAGTCATCGGTTGTAATGCCTGTAATCAAGTTTACTGATACACCGAAGGCTCCGCGAGATCCGTTACTATAGGAGACAAGATCAGATCCTCCACCTCCGCTAAAGAAGTTATTGCCTGGGTTTCCGTCGAAACGATCGCGCCCTGCACCGCCCAATACCGTATCGTCGCCAGCGCCCGCTAGAAAAGTATTATTCCCTTCGCCGCCATCCAGAAAATCATTACCGTTCCCGCCATCCAGAAAATCATTGCCAGCCAGACCAAAAAGACTGTCGTTGCCCTCTCCGCCATAGAGAGAGTTATTCCCTGAATTGCCGGTGATGCTGTTATTCAGCGCATTTCCGGTTCCTGTCAGAGACGCGCTGCCGGTCAGCAGGATGTTTTTGATATTTGAGGGAAGGTTAGTCACGCTAATATTAGTGATCAGTAAGTCATTCCCCGCATTTGTGCCTTCGAAAAGATTTACTGGCCCGAAGGCATAGTAGGTGTCGTCGCCCGTTCCACCGGCGAGGGTGTTGAAGCCTGCGCCGCCATCAAGCATGTCGTTGCCGGAACCGCCATCAAGCGAGTCATTATCGTCCCCGCCCGAGAGTGAGTCATTGCCTCCATTGCCGGCCAGCGTATCCGTGCCGCCCAAGCCAGACAGCGTGTCATTGCCACTGCCGCCATTCAGTAAATTGTTGGCGCCATCACCAAGAAGGCTTGCACCGCCGCCCGTCGATGTGGACCCGATGACTCTTTCGAAGCCCTGGGCATAAAGCCTGATGCTACCTTGGGAATATGTCGTCCAGACACCATCGCTGCCCGTTAACCAAGTGCCATCTGAAAGGGCGAGCGTATCTGCACCTGAGTCACCGTTCAGCGTGTCATTACCACTGCCACCACGCAGCAAGTCATCACCACCGCCGCCCGAGACGGTATCGGCGCCATCGCCACCATCTATGGTGTCACCTCCAAAACCGCCGCCTATGGTATCTCGGCCAGAGCCGCCGAAAAGAAGGTTTTTCCCGTCAATATCTCCGATCTCATCATCATCCGTACCGCCGACGATGGTATCGTTGGAGAACCAGCCATAAAGGGTGTCATTGCCTGCGCCACCATCTATGGAATCCGACCCATAGCCATAGATGTAATCGCGGCCATTGCCGCCCAACATCGTATCATTGCCGTCATAGGGATCAATTGTATCGTCACCATCTCCACCGAAAATCAGGTCATTGTCTTCACCGCCGATGATATCGTCATTGCCACCAAGGCCATAAAATGTATCTCTGCCACCGATGCCATAAAGTTCGTCATTGCCATTAGTGCCAAGAATTTCCTCACTCCCTGAAGTGCCCGACATTACTTCATCCTCATCTTCAAGAATGGCTTCGGTGACCGTTGAAACAATTTAATGAATAATACAAATAAAGCAATAACCGGTAACGGGTCGCCCTTCAGCACAAAGCGCGCGCCAGCGGGAAGCTGAACGAGCTGCGCACTAGATCAAGTGTCGGAAAAACTTGGAGCGGGCGGGGGGAATCGAACCCCCGACATTCAGCTTGGGAAGCTGACGTTCTACCTCTGAACTACGCCCGCGCCGGGCCATCTCTATACGCGTCAGGGCCGGGTTAGGGCAAGATCATCCAGCATCGGCCTTGTCCCGCGCCGCGGTTGCCAGTGCATCGGCGCGTTCATTCATGGGGTCCCCGGCATGGCCGCGCACCCAGCGCCATTCAATCTCATGCGGTTTGGCGGCGGCCAGAATGGCCTGCCACAAATCCAGATTCTTCACCGGCTCCTTCGCCGCATTGCGCCAATTGGCGCGCACCCAGCCATGGATCCAGCGGCTGATGCCATTGCGCAGATATTCGCTATCCGTATGCAAAGCGACACGGCAGGGTTTTTTCAGCGCCTCCAACGCCATTAGGGCGGCGGTCAATTCCATGCGGTTATTGGTGGTCTCCGCCTCATGGCCCGAAAGCTCCCGCTCATGCTCGCCAAAGCGCAGAATGGCGGCCCAGCCGCCGGGGCCGGGATTGGGCTTGCAGCCGCCATCGGTCCAAATCTCGACCAAGGGGCGCGGGTCTGCGCTGCCCGTCACAGGCCGAAGGCCGAAAGTGTCTCGGCGCCGCTGAAAAACCGCAGCTTGCGCAGATATTCCACCGGGTCCTTGCGCGTCACCAGCGCCCCTTCGGGCGTATGGGTCCAGTCATAAAGCCGGGTCAGCAGAAAGCGCAGCGCCGCACCTCGGCAAAGCGCGGGAAGGGCGGCCAATTCCGCCTCAGATAGCGGGCGAATGGCGCGGTAAGCGCCAAGCATGGCGCGCGCGCGGGTGACGTTGAAGGAATAATCCGCCTCAAAGCACCAGGCATTCAGGCAGACCGCAATGTCATAGGCGAACAGATCCGTGCAGGCGAAATAGAAATCAATCACGCCCGAAACCCGAGGCTGGCCATCCGGGCCGGGCAGGAAAAACGCGTTATCGGGGAAAAGATCGGCGTGGATTTGCCCGATGGGTAGCGCGCCTTCCGCCGGCCAGGCGGCCAGAATGCCAGCCAGCGCGGCATCAAGTTCGGCGATCAGGCCGGGCTGCACTTCATCACCCCGCGCGCGGCAGCCATCCAGCAAGGGCGCCCAGCCCTTGGGGCCAAGCGCATTGGGCCGCGTGATGGCGAAGCCTTCGGCGGCTAGGTGCATCTCCGCCAAAGCCTTGCCCAAAGGCGCGCAATGCTCCGCCCGCACCCGGCGCGGCCAGACGCCAGGCAGGAAGGTGACAATCGCCGCCGGCCGCCCCGCCAATTCCCGCAAAGCCACGCCATCCCGCCCATGCACCGGGGTTGGGCAGGCCATGCCGCGCGCGGCCAAATGCTCCATCAGGCCAAGGAAATAAGGGAGTTCCGCCGGGTCCACGCGCTTTTCATACAGCGTCAGGATGAAATCGCCCGCTTCTGTCTTCAGCGCGTAATTGGAATTCTCGACGCCTTCGGCAATGCCGCGAAAGGCGAGCAATTCGCCAAGCGCATATTCGGCCAGAAAGGCGCGCAAGGCCTCATCTGAAACTTCGGTATAAACAGCCATTATTCGGCGGCGAGCCCACGCGGCAGGCGGAAGGTGATCTGTTCCACCGCCACCACCACTTCCTCGATTTCAAGCTCATAGGCTTCGCTGAGGCGCGCGATCACTTCTTCCACCAGCACTTCGGGCGCGCTGGCGCCCGCGGTGACTCCCACGGTCTTGCAGCCCTGCACAAGGGAAAGATCAAGATCAGCGCCGCGCTGCACCATCACGGCGCGGGCGGCGCCGCTGCGCGCGGCCACTTCGCGCAGGCGTTGGCTATTGGAAGAATTGGGCGCCCCCACCACCACCACCAGGTCGGACCTGTCGGCAATGGCCTTCACCGCCGCTTGGCGATTGGTGGTGGCGTAGCAGATATCTTCCTTGGCGGGGCCGCGCATTTCGGGAAAGCGCTGCTGCAAGATGGCGATGATTTCCGCCGTATCATCCACCGAAAGCGTGGTTTGCGTGGTAAAGGCAAGCGTCGCACCTTCGGGCGGCACGACATTGCGGGCACCATCCGCATCTTCCACCAGCGTCACGGCACCTTCCGGCAATTGCCCCATTGTGCCGACCACTTCCGGGTGCCCGGCATGGCCAATCAGGAAAAGATGGCGGCCATGTTCATGATGGCGTTCAGCTTCCCGATGCACCTTGCTCACCAACGGGCAGGTGGCGTCGAGTGCGAACATCATGCGCCGCGCGGCCTCGGCGGGTACGGATTTCGGCACGCCATGGGCGGAAAACACTACGGGCTGACCATCATCGGGGATTTCGCTGAGCTCTTCGACGAAAACCGCGCCCTGCTTTTCCAGGCTTTCAACCACGAAGCGGTTATGGACAATCTCATGGCGCACATAAACCGGCGCGCCATGGCGCTTCAGCGCTTCTTCCACAATCTTGATGGCGCGGTCCACGCCGGCGCAAAAGCCGCGCGGGCCGGCGAGCAGCAGCTGAAGGGTCGGCTTGGCAGAGGCCATGGGCGCAAGGGTCCATCGGATAGGTCCGGCCACGGGTTGCGGCTCGGCGCGAAGAATGGTCAGAGTAGCCGGAGGGCCGTTCGGCTCAAAGGGGGGTTCGGCATGTGGCGCTTTGGGGTTCTGGTTCTGGCGGGGCTGGTCGCGGCTTGCGGTTCGGGGTCCTCTCCCAAGGAACCCGTGCTGGCGCCTTGCCCGGTGGTTTCGATCCTGGCGGATGGGGCGGATATCAGCCGCTATCGCCCTGGTGCGCCGCCCGATCTGGCCGCTTTGCTGGTGGATGGCCGGATTGCGGGGGTTAGCGCTTCCTGTGACTTTGTCCGGGGCGGCGGGGTGGAAGTGAAGGTCGCGGTGCTGATGGATGTGGAACGCGGCCCGGCCACGCGCGGGAATCGGGCTGATTTCCCCTGGTTCCTGGCGGTCACCAGCGGCGATGACAGCCAATTGGTGCAGCGCAAGGATGCCGTGCTTGTTGTGAATTTTGAAGGTAATCAGACCCGCGCCCGGGTAACCACGGCACCGGAGAGCATCATCTTCCCGCCCGGGCGCAACCCGGCTGAATATCGCGTGCGGGTATCCTTTGCCCTGACCGCGGAGGAATTGGACCGCAATCGAAGCCGCGGGCCACGCTAAATTTTGCCCCGAAGGCGCCGGGGCATCTTGTCTCGCCCCGCGCTGTTACATACATCGCTCTGGTGATGGCCAAGCCCCCTTCGGGCTGGGCCCTTTTCAACCCCATCCGCGGTGGCACTTTGGCCGCCGTTTAGAACAGGGGGTCGCCGTGGTGCCATTCAGGGCCGCCGTGATCCGCCGTAGAGGAGAATTCGGATGAGTAAGGTTATCGGTATCGACCTTGGTACCACCAATTCCTGCGTCGCCATTCTTGAAGGCAAGGATGTGCGCGTTATTGAAAATGCCGAAGGTGCGCGCACCACGCCTTCCATGATCGCGTTTGCGAAGAATGGCGAAAGGCTGGTCGGGCAATCGGCGAAGCGCCAAGCCGTCACCAATCCCATGGGCACGCTTTATGCGGTGAAGCGCCTGATTGGGCGGCGCTTTGATGACCCGATGGTACAAAAAGATATCACCCTCGCCCCCTTCAAGATCGTGAAGGCGCCGAATGGCGACGCCTGGGTTGAAGTGGATGGCCAAACCTACGCGCCGCAGCAGATCAGCGCCATGGTGCTGACCAAGATGAAGGAAACCGCCGAAGCGCATCTCGGCGAAAAGGTTTCCCAGGCCGTGATTACCGTTCCTGCCTATTTCAATGACGCCCAGCGCCAAGCCACCAAGGAAGCCGGCACGGTTGCCGGGCTTGAAGTGCTGCGTATCATCAATGAACCAACCGCGGCCGCCTTGGCTTACGGGATGGAACAGAAAAAGGGCGGCACCATCGCGGTTTATGACCTTGGTGGCGGCACTTTCGACGTTTCCGTGCTGGAAATTGGCGATGGCGTGTTCGAAGTGAAATCAACCAATGGCGATACCTTCCTGGGTGGTGAAGATTTCGACCAACGCATCATTGATTATCTGGCCGATGAATTCCGCAAGGAACAGGGCATTGATCTGCGCGGCGACAAGCTTGCGCTGCAACGCCTGAAGGAAGCGGCAGAAAAGGCGAAGATCGAGCTTTCCTCCTCCAAGGAAACCGAAGTCAATCTGCCCTTCATCACCGCTGATGCCTCAGGCCCCAAGCACCTGGTGATGAAGGTCACGCGGTCCAAGTTGGAAGCCCTGGTGGATGATCTGATCAGCCGCACCATGGAACCTTGCCGTCAGGCGCTGAAGGATGCCGGCCTTGCCGCCAATGAGGTGGATGAGGTGATCCTGGTCGGCGGCATGACGCGCATGCCGAAAGTGGTGGAAGCGGTACGTCAGTTCTTTGGCAAGGAACCCGCGCGCAACGTCAACCCCGATGAAGTCGTCGCCATTGGCGCGGCCATTCAGGGCGGCGTGCTGAAGGGTGATGTCAAGGATGTGCTGCTGCTGGATGTGACACCGCTCAGCCTTGGCATTGAAACCCTTGGTGGCGTGTTCACCCGCCTGATTGATCGCAACACGACCATCCCGACGAAGAAAAGCCAGACCTTCTCGACCGCCGATGACAATCAAACCGCGGTCACCATCAAGGTCTATCAGGGCGAACGTGAAATGGCTGCCGACAACAAGCAGCTTGGCACGTTTGATCTGACCGGCATTCCAGCCGCGCCGCGTGGCGTGCCGCAGGTGGAAGTGACCTTTGACATTGATGCGAACGGCATTGTCAGCGTCAGCGCGAAGGACAAGGCAACCGGCAAGGAACAGCAAATCCGCATCCAGGCGAAATCCGGCCTTTCGGACGCCGATATCGAACGCATGGTGAAGGATGCCGAAGCCAATGCGGAAGCGGACCGCCAGCGGCGTGAGGCTGTGGAAGCGCGCAACCAGCTTGATGCGCTGGTGCATTCCACCGACAAAACGCTGAAGGAAAGCGGCGACAAAGTGCCCCCGGCCGAAAAGGCGGAAGTGGAAACGGCGCTCACTGCCGCCCGTTCTGCCATGGAAGGCCAGGATGCCGATGCGATCCGTGATGCTTCCGAAAAGCTTTCCCAAGCCGCGATGAAAATGGGTGAGGCGCTTTACAAGGCCGAACAAGCCGCGCCGAAGCCTGAAGAAGGCGCGGCGGGCGCTGGTGCGGCTGGTGCATCCAAGGACAAGGTGGTTGACGCCGAGTTCGAGGAAGTGGACCCGAACAAGAAGAAGCCTTCCTGATCCCTTTTCGGGTGATGGCAGCCTTGGCCGAGATATCCCCCTGGTGCCGCGTGGCGCCGGGGGGCGTTATTTGGCCGCAAGGGTAGCCCGACCATGGCAAAACGCGATTATTACGAGGTTCTCGGCGTCGCGCGCGACGCGGGCGAGGATGACCTCAAGAAAGCCTATCGCAAGCTCGCGATGCAATGGCACCCTGACCGCAATCAGGGCAATGCAGAAGCCGAAGCCAAGTTCAAGGAATTGAACGAGGCTTACGATGTGCTGAAGGATGCCGAAAAGCGCGCCGCTTATGACCGTTTTGGTCATGCCGCCTTTGAGCAGGGCGGGCCTGGCGGTGGTGGCGGCTTTGGTGGCGGTGGCCCCTTTGGCGGCGGCGGCTTTGAAGATATTTTCGAAGAAATGTTCGGCCGCTTTGGCGGCGGCGGGCGCGGTCAGCGCGCGGCTGCGGGGCGCGGTGCGGATTTGCGCACGCAGGTGGAGGTTTCGCTGGAAGAAGCTTTCGCCGGCGCTAAGAAGACTATCCGCTTCGCCACCAGCGTTTCCTGCGAAGCCTGTAAGGGTGTTGGCGCGGAAGGTGGTGCGGCATCCGGTGTGCAGACCTGCGGCACCTGCCAAGGCAATGGCAAGATCAGGGCGCAGCAAGGGTTTTTCCTGGTGGAGCGCACCTGCCCAACTTGCGGCGGCGCCGGGCGCAGCATCAAAAATCCGTGCAAGATTTGCCGCGGAGCGGGGCGCGTGCAGCGCGAACGCAGCCTGAATGTCTCGGTCCCTGCTGGGGTTGATGATGGCACGCGTATTCGCCTGACGGGCGAAGGGGAAGCCGGGCAGCGCGGCGCGCCCGCGGGTGATCTCTATGTTGATATCGCGGTCAGGCCGCATCCGATTTTCCAGCGCGATGGCGCGAATATTCTGGTGCGGGTGCCGCTGCGCATGACGCAGGCCGCCATGGGGGGGCATGTGGAAGTGCCGAGCATTGATGGCGGACGTTCGAAAGTGACCATCCCCGCCGGCACTCAGACCGGTGATCAATTCCGCCTGCGCGGCAAGGGTTTTTCGGTGCTGCGGTCAGCCGCGCGCGGCGATATGTATGTGCAGGTCATGGTGGAAACGCCGCAGAATCTCTCACCGAAGCAGCGCGAATTGCTGGAGCAATTCGAAGCCGAGGCGGAAAAGGGCGGCCGCACTAGCCCGGAAAGCGAAGGCTTCTTCGCCAAGGTCAAGGAATTCTGGGACGGGTTGGGGCGTTAGGGTTTACGCCTTCGTCGTAACCCGCCAGCGGTTTCAGCCGTCGCGCCAGGTCGGGAATGGGTCGGCTAG
>CAIMVB010000007.1 GCA_903844785.1 uncultured Rhodospirillales bacterium
AACCTTGCCTGGTATGGCTGGCTTGCCATCCGCAATAAGCGCCGCCACGCATTGAATCGCACGCGGCTCAATATGTTTTTGCAATATGCGCTGATCCCGGCTTCGCTGAATTGCGCCTGGCAGGGTTGGATGATTGATCAACCGCTGATGATTGGCATTTGTTTTGTTGGGTTGGCGACGGCGGCGACGAATCTCTGGTTTCTTCTGGCGCGCGAACCGGGACCGGGTGCCTGGATCAAGGAACATATCAAGGCGTTGGTGGGGGCTGGGATCTCAGTCTACACGGCCTTCATGGCTTTTGGTTCGGTGCGGATTTTCCCCGAAATGGCGCTTAATCCCTTCATGTGGGCGATACCCTTGGTTGTGGGTGTTGCGCTGATCATCTGGCATCGCCGCGTAGTGGACCGGCAATTCGCCGGGCGCGGCAGGCGCTTGAGCGCCGCCTGACATGGCCGCCCCACGCGTATTGGTGATTGGCGCCGGCATGGGCGGGCTTGCTGCCGCCGCTGATCTTGCGCGCCGCGGCGCAGCAGTCACGGTGCTGGAACGCGCTGCCGCACCGGGCGGGAAGATGCGCGAAGTGATGGTGGGGGGCAGCCCGATTGATGGCGGCCCCACGGTTTTCACCATGCGCTGGATTTTTGAAGGCTTATTTGCCGATGCGGGCGCTTCGCTGGAAGCCGCGTTACCGCTGCAAAAGGCCGATATTTTGGCGCGGCACGCTTGGCGCGCTGGTGGCCGGCTTGATCTTTTCGCCGATATCGCGCGTTCCGCCGATGCCATTGGCGAATTCGCCGGGGCGGCAGAGGCACGCGGCTACCGTGCCTTTTGCGCGCGCAGCGCCGATATTTTCCGTACCCTGCGCGGTTCCTTCATTGCGGCTGAGCGCCCTTCCCCGCTTGATCTGGTGAAGCGCGTTGGCTTCACGAATATCGGCGCGCTGATACGCACCGCGCCCATGAAGACACTCTGGGATGCTTTGGGCGAGCATTTCCGCGACCCACGCCTGCGTCAGCTTTTCGGGCGTTATGCGACCTATTGCGGTTGCTCCCCCTGGTTGGCGCCGGCAACACTCATGCTGGTGGCGCATGTGGAACAGGATGGCGTGTGGTTCGTGAAGGGCGGCATGCGGCGCGTGGCGGATGCGATTCAGCGCCTGGCGGAAGCCAAGGGTGCCGAATTCCGCTTCGGTGCTGAGGTTGCTGAGTTGTTGCGCCGCAATGGCCGTGTTGCTGGTGTGCGTCTCGCGAATGGTGAAGAACTCAGCGCCGATGCGGTGGTGTTCAATGGCGATGTCGCGGCCTTGGCGCAGGGGCTATTGGGCGAAGCGCCACGCAGCGCGGCCGAGGATACGCCGCGCGCCGCGCGTTCGCTTTCCGCCGTCACCTGGTGCGTGAAGGCGCCGACTTCAGGTTTTCCGTTGGTGCATCACAATGTCTTTTTCGCCGAGGATTACGCGGCGGAATTCGACGCAATTTTCCGCAGGCGCGACATCACCGCCGCACCCACGGTTTATATTTGTGCGCAGGATCGCGAAGCCGGGCCGGGGCCGGCGGCGGGCACACCAGAACGCATGCTGGTGCTGATTAATGCGCCACCCGATGGGGATCGGCGCGGCTATGCGCCTGGTGAAATCGCTGAATTGGGTGAGCGCGGTTTTGGCCTGCTGAAGGCTTGTGGGCTAGAGGTAGCGCGCGGCGCGGGTGAGGAAGTGGTCACCACGCCGGAAGGTTTCGCCCGGCTTTTCCCTGGTTCCGGTGGCGCGCTTTATGGCCGCGCGAGCCATGGCACAACCGGCACTTTCGCAAGGCCCGGCGCGGTCACGCGCTTGCCAGGACTTTATCTGGCGGGTGGTTCGGTGCATCCCGGCCCAGGCATTCCCATGGCGGCAATGTCTGGCCGCATCGCCGCGGCGCGGCTTCTGGATGATTGGGCGGGTGCGCGTGTCACCATTCGGATTGGGGCCGGGCGCGTTTAGTTTCGCCTAAGCGAATCACCATGCGGCACAAGCTGATCCAGCACCTTGGCTGAGGAAATCACGCCCGGCACGCCCGCGCCCGGATGCGTGCCAGCGCCCACCAGATAAAGCCCTTCAACTTCTTCGCTGACATTATGCGGGCGGAACCAAGCGCTTTGGAAAAGCTGCGGTTCCAGCGCGAAAGCTGCGCCGTTCACGGAAAGCAGCCGATCCTGAAAATCCTGCGGCGTGATCATGCGCGATGTGACAAGTGCCTCACCCAGACCTGGCAGTACGGTTTCTTCCAGGCGCTTTTCGATGGCTTGGCGATAAGGTTCCGCGTGCTTGGCCCAATCCACCTTGCTGCCCAGATGCGGCACGGGGGCTAACACGTAGAAGGAATCACAGCCGGGCGGGGCAAGCGACGCATCAGTTGCCGTTGGACGGTGCAGATAAAGGCTGAAATCCTCGGCCAAATGCTTGCGTGTGAAAATATCGTGCAGCAATTCCTGGTAGCGTGGTCCCAGCACCATGGTGTGATGATAAACATCATCATAACGACGCTTGGTGCCGAAATACCAAACAAATAGGCTCATGGAATAGCGTGCGCGCGCCACCTTGCGATCGGTCCAGCGCCGGCGTGGGAA
>CAIMVB010000008.1 GCA_903844785.1 uncultured Rhodospirillales bacterium
GCACTAGGCAATGAGCCGCTTCATGTCGCGGTTTCATCCAGGAAGCCCTTCACCGACTGAAACAGCTCGCCGCGATAGCGTTCCAACAAAATGGTATGCTTGCCCTCCCCCAGCACCACCAGGCGCTTACCCGGGCTATTGGTCAGCAGTGGGAAAATCGCCATGGCCATGGCGGGCGGCGTATCGCGATCCCATTCCGCCACCACCAGCAGGGTGGGTGCGGTGACCTTGGCCGGGTCCCAATAGGGCCGGCCGGCCTGGGCATATTCGCGCCCATCCAACAGCACGCCATTGGGGGCGCGGAGCGTCTGCGGGTTGCGCCGCATGCCTTCCGGGTCGGTCGCCCAGGTCACGCCGGCCCAATGTTCAAACCAACCCGGCGGGATCAGCCCGGCGCGCTTGCCTTCCGGCACACCTGTCATCCAGCGTTCCCGCGCCTGAGCCTGCGTCACGGTGCGGTAAGCGCCCAGCGTCGCAGTTGCGGCGCCACCAGCCAGGCTTGGCCCATCACGCAACCAAGGTGGGGCAAACAGCACCAGGCGTTCCACCAGCGCGGGGTTATCGGCGGCGAAGCGGCCCATCAGCGTGCTCCCCCAGGACCAGCCGATATGCACCAGCTTCGCGACATTGCGCCTTTCGCGAATGAAGGCGGCGGCGGTGCCGATATCCTTCACCGCCGTCTCACCGCGCACGATGGGCGGATTGGCTTCCGGCGGCTGGTTCATCTCCGGCGGGCGGGTGCTGCGGCCATAGCCGCGAATATCCAGGCACCAAACGTCAAAGCCCTGGCCTGCGATATAATCCATCCAGGACAGGCCACCGAGCGGCAAGTCAAACGCCGTATGCGCCGGATAGGTCGCGCCATGCACGAAAAGCACCGTGCGCGCTGGGGTGAAGGCGTTCAGGTTTTCCGGGCGCTTATTACGCAAGAAAAGCTCGATCCCGGCATCGCCCGCCGGGATCATGAATTCCTCGGTCACCAGCGCGGCCTGGGCCTGGGCGGCAGAGGCAGCCAGCAACGGCGCGGCCAAAGGTGCCGCCAGCATGGTGCGTCGGTTCATCGGAAACCCCCTGTTCGTTCAGGGCCCTTATAGCGCCCTATGCCGGGGAAATCAGCCCGCCCATTCAATCCGATTCAGGCGGGATGACATTGGTGTTCAGCCCTTCCACCAGCACATCGCGCATCGTCTCGGCGCTTTTCAGCCGGATATCATCCCAGGCTTGCGGCGTATGGAAGGCAATATGCGGCGTGATGATCAGCCGCCCCGTCAGCCATTCTTCCTTGTTGCGATAGGCTTGCAGCAGGGATGGCACGGGCTCGACCGGCGGTTCCACGGGGATCACATCCAGCCCTGCCGCCGCCACATGCCCATCGCGCAAAACGCGTTCCAAGGCATCAATATCCAGGATCGGGCCGCGCGCCGTATTCACCACCACGGCATCCTTCGGCAGCAGGCGCAATTCACGCTCCCCAATCAAACCGCGCGTTTTGCGCGTCAGCGGACAATGGATGGAAAGCACATCGGCCTGCGCGAGCATTTCATCCATGGTCCGGCAGCGCGTGACACCAATGGCGCGGTCCGATCCATTGGGCAAAGCGGGATCGTAAAACACCACGCGATAGCCAAGCGCCTTGGCGCGCAAGGCCGCCGCCGTGCCAATGCGCCCCAGGCCCAGAATGCCGAAGGTCTGCACTTCCTGCCGGCGCACTGCCGGATGCGGCATCACCGCCCATTTCGCGGGCGTCGGGCCGCGTTGTGTGTCGTGATACAGGGTCAAGCCGCGCCTTAACCCAAGCGCCATCAGCACAGCGAATTCCGCCACTTCCTGCGTGCCGTAATCCGGCACATTGCACACCTTGATGCCGCGCGCCGCGCAGGCCGCGCGGTCCACCCGGTCATACCCCACGCCCATGCGGATCACGACCTTCAACTTCGGGAACCGCGCGATCTGATCGGCGGGAACAGCCATCCGCAGCGTCATGAGCCCTTCCGCCTGTTGGCAAAGCTCATCGGGCAATTCCGCGAGGGAGGTTTTGCACGGCCCCTGCAGGATGCGCACCGATGGCCCCATGATGCGCTGTTCCAAATCCGTATCGGGATACAGACCTTCGGGTTCAAGGACGGTGAGTGTCATTTGGCGGTTCCATGGTTGGTTGCCCCAAGGATGGGGCGGGCCGGCGGGGCTGGCAATGGCGCCGCGCTGGCCTATCCTGCGGGGAGGCTAAGGGAGCGGCTTCATGGCGGAACGACGCATTCTGATCACCGGCGCAGCAAGCGGCATTGGCGCCGCAACGGCCCGCGCTTTCGCCGCACCGGGCGTGGCGCTGATGCTCCACACGCGGGCCAACCGCGAAGCGCTCGCGCGTGTCGCGGCGGCAGCGCGCGAGAAAGGCGCGCGGGTCGCGGAAGCCTTCGCCGACTTCACCGAAGCCGAGGCACCGGCACGGCTGGTTGCGGAAAGCATCGCGGCGCTTGGCGGCCTGGATGTGCTGGTGGCCAATGCCGGCTTTGCCGACCGCACGCCTATCGCCGCGCTGACCGATGCCGGCTTTGCCAAAAGCCATGAGGCCATCACCTTTAGCCTTCTCCGCTTGGCCCGCGCCGCCGCGCCGCATCTGGCAGCAGGGCAAGACCCTCGCCTGATTGCGGTTTCTTCCTTTGTTGCGCACCTGTTTCGCAATGATGTCACCACCTTCCCGGCCTCAGCCGCCGCCAAGGCAGCGGTGGAAGCGCTGGTGCGCGCACTCGCCATTGAATGGGCGCCGAAGGTCACGGTGAATGCCGTGGTGCCTGGCTATACGCGCAAAGACCCCGGCGCCCATGCCGCGCTTTCAGCGGCGCAATGGGAGGAAATTACCGCGCGCATCCCACTCCGGCGCCTTGGCACGCCCGATGATGTGGCCGCCACCATTGCTTTTCTTGCATCCCCCGGCGCGGGATACATCACTGGGCAATCCATCCATGTGAGCGGCGGTGTGGTGATGTGATGCGGCGCTTCTTTTGGTTCTTGGTATTGCTGCTCGCTGCGCCCGCACTGGCGCAGGATTTGACCGGCCATGGCGGGCCGGTGCGCGCCGTGCTGCCCCTGCCGGATGAGCAACATATCGTATCCGCCAGCTTTGATCATGCCGTTATCCTATGGGATGCGCGCGCCGGGCAGGCACGCGCCGTCGCGCGTTGGCATCGCGGCAGCGTCAATGCACTGGCGCTTTTGCCCGATGGGCGCATCGCGAGTGCTGGTGAGGGCGGGCGCATCGCACTTTGGGCGCCGGGGCTTGGCGCTGAACCGGCGCAAGTTCTGGAAGGGCATACGGGACAGATCGCCGCCCTTGCCGCGCGGGGCGAAAACCTTGCCTCCGCCGCCTGGGATGGGTCTGCTAGGCTTTGGAATCTTGCCGATGGCAGCGCGAAAATCCTGGAAGGGCATCGCGGCAACGTCAATGCCGTGGCGTTTCGCGCCGATGGCACGCTGGTCAGCGCGGGGTTTGACGGCACTATCAGGCTTTGGGCCGCTGATGGCAGCAATCAGATCATTGCCGAAGCCGGCCTGCCCCTGAATGCGTTGATTGCCCTGCCTGACGGGGGCCTCGCCGCCGGGGGCGTGGATGGCATACTGCGCCTGATCGCGGCCAATGGCGCCATGCGCGAAGTGGAAGCGGGCGCGCGGCCCATCGTGGCGCTCAGCCTGGATGCGTCGGGGGCAAGACTCGCGGTGGCATCGCTTGGCGGCAATGTGACGATCTGGGGGCTGGAAGCAGCGCGCCTGCTCCACACACTGGAAGGGCCGGGATTGCCCGTTTGGTCGCTGGCCTTCGCCCCGGATGGGCGCCTGCTTTGGACGGGGGGGGCTGATCGGCAAGTGCGGCGCTGGAATGCGCTCAGCGGGCGCGCCATTGGCCCCATCGCCGCGCCGGCAGCGGAAAATTTGCCTTCCGGCCTGGATGCACACGGTGCGCAGGTTTTTCGCGCCTGCAGCGCCTGCCATGCGCTGACGCCCGATGCAGGCCCCATGGCGGGACCGCATCTCCATGGCATTTTTGGCCGGCGCATGGGAACCCTGCCGGGCTATGCCTATTCGGAACGGCTTGCGCGCGGTGATATCATTTGGGATGCCGCGACGATTGGCGATTTATTCACGCGCGGGCCGGATGTGGTGACGCCAGGGACAAAAATGCCGGTGCAACGCGTGGATAATGCGGATGATCTCGCCGCGCTGCTGCGGTTTTTGGAACAAGCCACCCGATAAGGTCAGCCTACTTCCATCGGCAGGCTGTCATCCTTCGCCCATTCATTCATGGAAGCATCATAAACCGCGATATTCTCGTGGCCGAGTTGATACAGCAAAAACGCATCCAGCGTCGCGGCAATGCCGCCGCCGCAATAGATCAGCTTGCGCTTGGCCTTATCCGCGCCAATGGACGCAAAGGCAGCGGCCACTTGATCCGGCGCTTTCAGCTTGAAGCTGCCCGCTTCAAACAAGGATGCCGCCGGCAGATTGACGCTGCCCGGAATGCGCCCCGGCCTGCCATAACGCGGGTTCTCGCCACTATGCAGATCAGGCGCCAGCGCATTGATGGAACAAGTACCAGCATCACCAATCGCGGCCAGCATTTCATCGCGCCCGACGAAAAGCCCAGGGCGCGGGCGGGCTTTCAGCGTCGCGGGGGGGTGTTTTGCCTCATCTGTGGAAAGCGGGCGGCCTTCCGCCACCCAGGTATCAATGCCGCCATCCAGAATGGCCACATCATCAAAGCCAATGGCACGCATCATCCACCAAACGCGCGTCGCCCATTGCGGTGTCTTGCGGGAATACAGCACTACGCGCGTGCCATCGCCAATGCCGCGTGCCGCAAGCCGTGCCGCCAGATCATCCGGCGCCGGCATGGTGAAATTAAAGCGGCCGGCGCGATCGGAAAGCTCCCCCTGCACATCGAGAAAACCCGCGCCCGGAATATGCCCGGCATCATGATCTTCCCGCCCGCTTTTGATGCTGTAAGGCCGGCCCGTGCCGGTTTCATACAAAAGATAGGTGCTGCAATCGAAGATGCGGAGCTTTGGGTCGCCCAGATTGGCCGCAAGCCAGGCAGTGCTGACAATCGCTTCGGGATGGGCATAGGCGGCCATGGGGTCCTCCGTTTCTTGATCGCATAAGCCTGCACCGGGCGCGCCTGCCACGGCAAGCATGCGATCAGGCAGCAAGACGATGAATGGTGACCTCTCGGCTTTCGCGATCTTCCAATTCGCGCGTGGTCGGCACGCTGTAACGCGCAATGGGATCAAGCCCCGCCTTCGGCAAATAGGCGCGGCCAGGATCGGCGATCAGCACCTCTGCCCCCGCCGCCACCAGGCCGCGCAGCCAGGGCAGGATATGCGCGGTCATCGGTGCTTCGTAGCAGACATCTCCCGCGAAAATCACATCCCAGCGGCAGGGCGCACCGACCACATCGCCAGGCGGGGTTGCCACCGCCACGCCATTCAACGCCGCATTCAAGCGCACGGCGGCCAGCGCCAAAGGATCAATCTCGGCGGCTTCCACCACCACCGCGCCGGCTTGCGCGGCGGCAATGGCGGCGATGCCGCAGCCAGCGGCGAAATCCA
>CAIMVB010000009.1 GCA_903844785.1 uncultured Rhodospirillales bacterium
AGCGATACCGCCCAGGGAAACAGGAAGGCCACTTCCAGGTCGAAAATGATGAAAAGGATCGCCACCAGATAGAAGCGCACATCGAATCGGCGCCGCGTATCGTCAAAGGGCGCAAAGCCACATTCATAGGTGGAAAGCTTTTCGGCATAGGGCTTCTGCCGCGCGGCCAGCATTGCGCCGGCAACCATGGCAATCGCGATTCCCGCGGCTATGCCAAGGAAAACGAGCACAGGAAAATACGAGGCCAACAGGGGCTCGGTCATGACTTCCTCAACTCCGGCGCCCCCATGGGCCTGGGGGTGCATTATGGCCTGCCCACGGCTTCTACCGCATCGCAGTGTCGCGAGATTAGACCCGCTTTGTAGTTTCCGCCATAGCGCATTGCGCCGTAATTTCAAGACGCTGGCGTACAGCATCCAGGTTACGGAAACATGACCAAAGATTTGAGGTATTTGGGAAAGTGGCGCGAGTGACGGGGCTCGAACCCGCGACCTTCGGCGTGACAGGCCGACGCTCTAACCAACTGAGCTACACCCGCTTACCAAGCGTGAGAGGCTGATAGTCCGCCACCCGCTTACATGTCAAGGCGATAGGCGAAGAAGAAATGAATGGGCGCTGACGGGGTCGAACCGCCGACATCCTGTGTGTAAGACAGGCGCTCTACCGCTGAGCTAAGCGCCCCAAAGGGGAAAAACTATAACACAAGGGGCCGAACCAATGGATCGGCCCCTCAAAAAAATAGGAAGGCTTAGTTCACCGCGTCCTTAAGGCCTTTGCCCATTTTGAAGCGAACCGCGGTGCTGGCGGGGATCTGAATTTCTTCGCCAGTGCGCGGGTTGCGGCCGGTGCTCGCGGCGCGCTTGGCAGCGGCAAAGGTGCCAAAGCCCATCAAGCGCACTTCGCCATCCTGCTTAAGGCCGGCAGTAATCGAATCGAACACCGCATCCACCGCCTCGGCGGCCTTTTCCTTGGTCATATCAGCCGCCTTGGCAACAGCCGAGACCAAATCCTGCTTATTCACGGGTAACCCCTTTCCTCTTGATGATGTGACTTGAGCGCGAAACGACCGTTCAGCCAACAAGCCGGAAGGGGAAACGTGTCACGAGAAGCCAAGGCCCCTCTACACTCCCCCCGCATCCGGGGCAAATAATACGGCCTTTCGCGCCTAATGGCTTAGTGAGGCAGCGCAGCACCCGTCGCAGTTGCTTCGGGTTTTTGTGGCGGTGCCTCAACCGGTTCTTCCCAGGTGATGGCTTCAGGCTTGCGTGCCAGGGCGCGCATGATCACCTCATCCACATGGGATACGGGGTTGATTTCCAGCCCCTTCTTCACGCTGTCTGGAATATCGGCCAAGTCCTTTTCATTTTCTTTCGGAATGAAAACGGTCTTGATGCCGGCCCGCATGGCGGCCAGCAGCTTTTCCTTGAGCCCACCAATCGGCAATACCCGGCCACGCAGCGTGATCTCACCGGTCATGGCAACGTCGCGGCGCACCGGAATGCCTGTCAGCACCGATACAATACTGGTCGCCATGGCAATGCCGGCCGATGGCCCATCCTTCGGCGTGGCGCCTTCGGGCACATGCACATGCAAATCGCGCTTTTCAAACAGCGTTGGCTTAATGCCAAAGCTGGTTGAACGGCTACGCACATAGGACATGGCGGCCGAGACACTTTCTTGCATCACATCGCCAAGCTTGCCGGTCTGCTTCACATTACCCTTACCAGGCAGCAGCACCGATTCGATGGTGAGGATTTCGCCGCCCACTTCAGTCCAGGCCAGACCAGTGACCACGCCAACCATATCCTCGGCTTCCGCTTCGCCATAGCGGAACTTCCGAACACCCGCGAATTTCTCAAGATTCTTTGGCGTAATCGCGACCTTCTTGGCCTTATTGGAGACGATCTCCTTGACCGCCTTGCGCGCCAGGCCCGCGATTTCCCGTTCCAGGTTACGCACGCCGGCTTCGCGCGTGTAATAACGGATCAGGTCACGGATGGCGGTATCAGATACCGTCCATTCACCATCCTTCAGGCCATTGGCTTCGCTCACCTTCGAAAAAAGGTGCCGCTTGGCGATCTCGACCTTTTCATCCTCGGTGTAGCCGGGGATACGAATGATCTCCATGCGGTCAAGCAAAGGCTGCGGCATGCGCAGCGAATTCGCCGTGGTGACGAACATTACATCCGAAAGATCGTAATCCACTTCCAGATAATGATCTGCGAAAGTGCTGTTCTGTTCCGGGTCAAGCACTTCCAATAGCGCGGAGGAAGGATCACCGCGCCAATCGGCACCCAGTTTGTCAATTTCATCAAGCAGGAAAAGCGGATTGGAGGTTTTGGCCTTCTTCATCCCCTGAATGACCTTGCCCGGCATGGAGCCGATATAGGTCCGGCGATGGCCGCGAATCTCCGCCTCATCCCGCACGCCGCCCAATGACATGCGAACGAAACTCCGCCCCGTCGCCTTGGCGATGGATTTACCGAGCGAGGTCTTGCCGACACCAGGCGGGCCCACCAGGCACAGAATCGGGCCCCTGATCTTCGGCGAGCGTGATTGCACCGCCAGATATTCGATGATGCGTTCCTTGACCTTCTCAAGCCCGTAATGGTCCGCGTCGAGTACCTTTTCCGCCGCCACGATATCCCTGCGCACCCGGCTTTGCTTCTTCCAGGGGATCGTCAGCATCCAATCCAGGTAGTTGCGCACCACGGTCGCTTCCGCGCTCATGGGGCTCATACTGCGCAGC
>CAIMVB010000010.1 GCA_903844785.1 uncultured Rhodospirillales bacterium
ATGGGCCTGGCAAAAAGCAGCGGATGAAGCGCCCGCAGGCAGCCTGGCCCCTTCCGCGCTGCCGGGGGAACAGGAAACACCCGCGGCCGCGCCACGCCCTGCGCATGACCCTCTCGGCTTGCGCTTTCGCCGCGGGCGCTTGGTGCATGCGCTATTGCAAAGCCTGCCAGAACATCCGGCCAATATGTGGGAAGACCTGACGCGCAAATTCCTCACGCGCCGCGCGCCAGGGCTTAATCAGGCAGAACAGGAAGCGACGCTGCAAGAAGTGCTTGACCTGCTCGGCCAGGAATGGATGCAGGCAGCGCTTGGCCCCGGCAGCCTGGCGGAAGCGCCGCTTGCGGGGGAAGTGCAGGGCCGGCTGATTGCGGGCCAGGTGGATAGGCTGAAGGTGGAAGCGGGGCGCGTGCTGGTGCTGGATTACAAGACCAATCGCCCGCCGCCGGAAAATGTGGCGGATGTGGCGCCGCTCTATCTACGGCAAATGGCGGCCTATCGCGCGCTGCTGCGCGCGGCCTTTCCGGGACGGGCTGTGGAATGTGCGCTGGTATGGACTTACGGCGCGCGATTTATGGCCTTGCCGGATGCGGTGTTGGATCCCCATGCACCGGGGGCGGCTATTCCCTAATCCCGCGGCCCTGGCGCCAGCACTTCGCGCTTGCCCACGTGATTGGCCGGCCCCACCACGCCTTCCTTTTCCATCTGCTCGATCAACTTGGCTGCGCGGTTATAGCCAATGTTCAAATGCCGCTGCACAAAGCTGGTGCTGGCTTTGCCTTCGCGCGTCACCAGCGCCACTGCCTGGTCGTATAGCGAAGCCTCGCCATCCGTATTGCCGCCCAGCATGCCAAGCATGGCGACCGAATCAGCATCATCTTCGGTTTCGGTCACTTCCTCGATATAGGCGGGTTCGCCCTGGGCGCGGAGGAATTCCACTACGCGTTCCACTTCAGTGTCCGACACAAACGGCCCATGCACGCGCGCAATGCGCCCGCCGCCCGGCATATGCAGCATATCGCCCTGGCCGAGCAATTGTTCCGCGCCCTGTTCGCCCAGGATGGTGCGGCTATCAATCTTGGAGGTGACCTGGAAGGAAATACGCGTCGGGAAATTGGCCTTGATCGTGCCGGTGATGACATCCACCGAAGGCCGTTGCGTTGCCATGATTACATGGATGCCGGCGGCGCGCGCCATTTGTGCAAGCCGTTGCACGGCCGCTTCAATTTCCTTGCCCGCCACGATCATCAGATCGGCCATTTCATCAATGACCACAACAATCATCGGCAGCGCTTCCAGCGCCAGCGGCTGGTCTTCAAAAACGGGCTTATTGGTTTCCGGGTCGAAGCCGGTTTGAACGCGCCTGGTCAGCACTTCACCGCGCTGGCGGGCTGCTGTCACTTTCTCATTATAGCCAGCGATATTGCGCACGCCCAATTGGCTCATCGCACGGTAGCGGCGCTCCATTTCGCGCACGGTCCATTTCAGCGCGCCAATCGCCTTGGGCGGTTCGGTCACCACCGGGGCCAGCAGATGCGGAATGCGGTCATAGACCGACAATTCCAGCATCTTCGGGTCAATCATGATGAAGCGGCATTCATCGGGGCTGAAGCGGTAAAGCAGGCTCAGGATCATGGTATTGATCCCGACCGATTTGCCCGAACCCGTGGTGCCCGCAATCAGCAAATGCGGCATGCGCGCCAAATCAGCGATCACCGGCGCGCCGCCAATATCCTTGCCCAGCGCCAAGGGCAGCTTGCCCGGGTTGCGATGCCAGCCCTCATCCCCGAACATCTCCGAAAGGAAGACGGTTTCGCGCTTGGCATTGGGCATTTCAATGCCGATCACATTGCGCCCAGGCACGGTTGCAATGCGCACCGCAATCAGGCTCATGGACCGGGCGATATCATCGGCAAGGCCGATCACGCGGGCGGATTTGGTGCCCGGTGCCGGTTCCAGTTCATAAAGCGTCACCACCGGGCCGGGGCGAATTTCCGCAATGCGCCCACGCACGCCGTAATCTTCCAGCACGCTTTCCAATAGCCGCGCATTGGCCTGCAGAGATTCCTCGGAAGGTCTTCCCACGCGCTGAGTGGGGGCGGCGGTCAGCAAATCAAGCGGCGGCAAGGCAAAGGCGCCATCGCGAAGATCAAGTTCGGGTTGCGGCGCCGGGCGGCGCGATGCTTCGGTAGCCTTGCGCTGGCGCACCGGCGGGGCTTCACGCGGTGCCACGGACACTTCCGGACGGATCGGCATGGCTTCAGCCGCCGCATCGGCGGCGCGCAGCATGGGGCCAAGGGGGATTTCCGGTTCCTGGCGCCGGAACAGGCCACTGGCACGGTCCTTCATGCCGCCGAAGCGGCCAAGCATACGAGAGAAAAACCCGGTGCGGGCGCGCGGTTCTTCTTCGGCCGGGCGCAGCCTTTCGGCGCCGTTGCGCGCGGCTTCATAGGCGACCTGCCCTGCCCCCAAGGCAGCGCGGCCCGCGCCACGCCATTCGCCAAAGGTAAGGCCGCAGCCAATAAAGCCCGCGCCGACAGCGCCCAGGATCAAGCCGGCCTTCCCCAATAGCGTGCCATAGGCACCGAAAGTGCCGGACATCCACGCAATGATGGCTTCCGCCAAAAGCGGCCCGGCAGCACCACCCGCACCGGCCAGGCCAGGCGCTTCCGGCGGCAAGGGCGCCAAGGAAAGCGCAGCCGCCCCGAGCGGCAGGCCAAGGGCAAGGCCCACAACCCGCAGCGGGATGAAGCCAAGCCCGCGTTGTGTGGCCAAGCGAAAGGCCCAAGCCAGCAAGGCCAGCACCGGCAAGGCCGCCGCATAGCCAAAGCCCTGCAGCAATAAATCGGCGGTCATCGCCCCTGCCGGCCCGGCCAGATTGCTGACCGGTCGCGCCGTAGAGGTATTCAGGGATGGGTCAGCGGGGTCGTAGCTAAGCAGGGCCGCCGCCAGGCCAAGCGCCACGATTGCCGCCACCAGGCCGAAGAATTCCATCAGGCGCCGGCGCAGCAGCGCGCGCAAATCGGCCGAGGCAAAGCGCCGCCTGACGGCGCCTTGTTCGGAGGCAGGTTCGGCACTGGCCGAAAAAGAGAGGCGAGGCATGACAACGACGCTTCAGAGTGAGTCGTAAGTCTAGGCCGGAAGCCCTTCTTTGCCCAGGGATTTTTCGCGCCTGGCGCGGCAAAAATCACAGCGACTCGCAACCGTTGCTGCAGAGTCACGGTTTTGGCCAGTTCGGAGCATTGCCCTGGTTTTGCCCCCCAAAAGTTATTTTCTTATTTTTTACACAAAATATTCGTTGTTTTTCTAAATTTTTTAACTAACCATAATGGTGTCAGGGAAACGTTAAAGGTTAAGCCAGGGGAGAACTCATCATGGGGTATATTTCTGGAGCAGAAGCGATAGGGTTTGAGCCCTTAAGCCCGAATGAACCGGGAGGCCCAAGTTCTGCGATAAACCCCGTTCTTATTCCTCCGATATCGAACACACCAATTGCGGATAAGACTCAACCCCAGCCGCCTGACTATTCAGACTATATCATTATAGAGTTTGGCTCCCCCTCAATCTTTGACGAAGTGCTTGACCTGATAGACCAAAATAACTGGCCTGGGTTCGTGCCGTCTGATCCTTTGAATATTCCCCCTTGGAACCTCTTCGACCCGTCGCAAATGTTGTGGGAACTGGAGCGCATTCCTAAACCCGAGCCATTCTGGTTACTACCCTGATGAAGCGCGTTCGAAGCAGATGGACATAGATCATTGGAACGTGCCGGAACTCCATGTTCCCGGCCAGTCTTCTGGCGATGTTTTTTTGTTTTGTGATTCACGCGCTTCCCGACTTTTGAAATACGGAGATGCAATCGCGCGGCAGGGGAGAGGGCTTTACCGCCCCCTTTCCTTCCGCCAGGCCTCAAGAAACATTCTCGTTTTAAAATAAGATTGTTCATTTTTTATGTTTCATTATTGACATTCGATTTATCAAAAATTTACCATCCAAAAAATCTTCCAGCTTCGCATTTAGGAGAACCCCTATGGCAAAGTGGTCTGGTTCTTTCGGAAACGATTACTGGTCGGGGACTAATGACAATGATACCGCCAATGGAGCCTGGGGCAACGACATACTGCTCGGCTATGCCGGGGATGACTCGCTTTGGGGCGATTACGGCGATGATCTATTGATCGGCGGGGAAGGGCACGACAGGCTAACCGGTGGCTTCGGCGCTGACATACTGTTCGGGGGGAACGGTAATGATGTTTTGGCGGGTGATTTTGAACCAAACGGGATGACCGGCGGCTATCTGCCTGGGAATACTGCTGATGTTCTGGATGGCGGCGCCGGAGATGACACCGCCTATGGCGGAGCAGGCAAAGATACTATGCACGGCGATGATGGTGATGATGGTCTTTTTGGAGGCAGTGATCACGACCTCATTCAGGGCGGCGCGGGCAAGGACAGCCTATTTGGCGGCGACGGCGACGATTGTCTTCATGGGGGAGATGGTGATGATTGGCTGTTTGGAGGAAGCGGGAATGACTCGCTGTTTGGTGGGGAAGGCGATGATACCCTTTTAATCAACGATGTTATTTCCTGTATCGCGGACCCACTACAGCTCACTGGTGGGGCTGGGAGAGATAAATTTATTTTCCAAACAATCAGCGCTGACCCCTCATCGTCCCTGGAAGTGTCTCGTATTAAAGATTCTTTTATAATTGACTCGAAATTTTCAGATTATCAACCCAATATTATTATTATGGATTTTCAGAGGGCGGGTGTAGATACTCTGTGGTTTGATGTTAATATTGGGGATTCTGCTGTTCCCCCGCGCACAATTCCCGATCCAAGTCAAAGGGTAATAACGGCACATCTTGATTATTGGGTTCGGGAAGGCGACGATGGCTCTTCCCATTTATTCATAGACAATAACGCCGATGGCTATCTTGATTACCACGTGAAGTTCCTAGGGGTGACATCCATTGGCTCCAGTTTTTCATTCGCTCCAGTGGAAGATAAATGGTTCGTTCCTTAGCGCTAGGACTCTCTCACATTTTCAGTGCGGGGTGGGTATCGGGGAGGAATGGCAGAAATCATCTGCATAGCGATGATGCTGGCGGGCTTTCGACAGGCAATGATTACATTGTCGGTGATGCCGGCACCGATACCATTTTCGGCGGCGCCAGTGTCACCCGTGGTTTCTCAGACAAGCATATAATTTCCGCCCAGTGTTTCGCTATCCACGGGTGGATATCATGCATCACCGCGGGGCTGCGATCCGGCGGACCAGCCAGATTGCTCACTGGCCGCCCCGTGCAGATGTTCCGCGATGAAACATCCGCATACTAGCTGAGCAGAGCAACCGCGAGGCCAAGCGCAAACAGCGCCACCACCAATAAAATTACCGCCCCCTTTCCTTCCGCCACGCCTCAAAAATTGGACGGTTGGCGGGGTCGGTCATCGGGTAAAGGCCGCGGATGGTGTGGCCGGCATCCACCCTTTCCTGCACGAAATCCTCAAGCACCGTTTGCTCAAAAGCCTCTTCCGCCACGGCGTCGGCGATATGGGCCGGGATGCAGACCACCCCTTCCCCATCGCCCACCATGATATCGCCGGGATGCACGCCAACCCCAGCGCAGGCGATCGGCACGTTCAAATCAACACAATGATGATGGATCAGATTGGTCGGCGCGGATGGCTTGGCGTGGTAGGCGGGCCAAGCCATGGCTGCGATCTCAGGGCTATCACGGAAGCCGCCATCGGTTACCGCCCCGGCCACGCCGCGGGCACGCAGGCGGGAAATCAGAATGCCGCCCGCACTCGCGGCCCTGGCATCGCCCCGGCTATCAATCACGAAGACGGCGCCGGATGGGCATTCTTCCACGCCTTTGCGTTGTGGGTGGCTTGGGTCCTTGAACACATCCAGCACATCCAAATCCTCCCGCGCGGGGATGGTGCGCAGCGTATAGGCGGGCCCCACCAGGCGCGGCCCGGCAGGCGATAGCGGCGAAAGCCCCAAAAACACGTTGCGAAAGCCACGCTTGAACAGCACGGTGGTCAGGGTGGCGGTGGAAACGGCGGCAAGCTTCGCCTTGGTCGCTTCATTCATGGCAAGATCCCTTTGGGTTCGCCGCGAATCCTATGGGATAAGGGCCGAACCGCACAAATCAGGGGGATGTCTCATGCCGAAGAATGGCGCCCAGAAGGATTCCCGCAGCTATCTGCTGGCGGTGGAGGATCAGGAATTCCTGCTCCGCGATGAAATGCGGCCGTTTCGCTTCGGCATGGAATACGCCAAGGCGGAATATGAGCTGCGCGATTGGGGCGTGCGATCCACCGTTGTGGTGTTTGGTTCTGCCCGCTGCCCCAGCGCGGAAGATGCCGCTGCCCAGGCCAAGAAAGCCCGCGGTGCGGCGGAAAAGCGCGCGGCACAAAAGGCTTTGGATCGGTCCCGTTTTTATGAGGATGCACGCGCCTTCGGCCGCATTGTTTCCATGCGCGGCGGTGCTCTCGCCGCATCCGGGGCGCCGCGGGATAATGTGATTGCAACCGGCGGCGGCCCCGGGATTATGGAGGCCGCCAATCGTGGAGCTTCAGAATGCGGGGCGCCTTCCATTGGCTTTAACATCACCCTGCCGCATGAACAGGCGCCCAATCCCTGGTCCACCCCGGCGCTGACCTTCCGCTTCCATTACTTCGCCATGCGCAAGATGCATCTTGCCATGCGCGCCAATGCGCTTGCGGTTTTTCCAGGTGGCTTCGGCACTTTCGACGAATTATTTGAAGTGCTGACCTTGGTACAATCGCACAAAATGCGCCCCTTGCCGATTGTGCTCTTTGGCCGGGATTACTGGACCAAGGTGGTGAATTTCGCCGCCCTGGCGGAAGAAGGCATGATCGCAGAAGCGGATTTGAAACTGTTCGAAATTGTGGATACGCCAGAAGAAGGTTGGGCCAGCCTGATCCGGCGCGGCCTTTCGCCGGAATCGGCCCCGCCCTTGAAGCTCAGCCTGCCGCCGGTGGCAGGCAGGAAGCGGCCAGCAGCGCGAAAGCCGCGGCGCGGTGGCTGATGCGGTGCTTCGCGGCGGGGTCCATTTCGCCGAAAGTTTCATGCAAGCCTGAAGGGACAAACATCGGGTCATAGCCAAAGCCATGCGCGCCGCGTGGCGGCCAGACCCATGCGCCTTCCGCCTTGCCTTCAAAGCCTTCCTCATGCCCATCGGGCCAGGCGAGCACGAGCGCGCAGGTAAACCAGGCGGCGCGGTCCGGCGCTGCCTTGGCCAGATCATGCACCTTGCCCATGGCCCAAGCGTAATCCCGCCCGCCTTCGGGGCGCATGGCCCAATCGGCGGTATAGACGCCCGGTGCGCCATCAAGCGCGGCAACGGAAAAACCGGAATCATCCGATAGCGCCGGCATACCCGCCGCGCGCGCCGCCGCATGGGCTTTGATGCGCGCATTGCCGAGGAAACTCGTCTCCGTCTCCTCAGGTTCTGGCAGGCCAAGCGCGCCGGCGCTGGTGACTTCAATGCCATACGGCGCGAGCAAGGCGGCCACTTCGCGGAGCTTCCCGGCATTGTGGGAGGCGATGACAATCTTCTCGCCCCGCTGAAGCTGCCGATGCGCCATTATTTATCCACCGCAAGGCGCTGCTTGGCGAAGAGCGCTGCCGTGCCTTCCCGCGCATGGCCCATCAGCGCGTTCAGATCAGCTTCCGTGAAGGGCGCGCCTTCGGCTGTGCCTTGGATTTCAACAATGCCGCCCGATGCCGTCAGCACAAAATTCGCATCCGCATCGGCCTTGCTGTCCTCATCATAATCAAGGTCAAGCACGGGCACGCCCTGATAAATGCCGCAGGAAATCGCCGCCACCTGATCCTTCAAGGGGTTGCGCGTGATGATGTTCATGCGCTTGCAATGTTCAAAGGCCAGATGCAGCGCTACCCAGGCGCCGGTGATGGAAGCGCAGCGCGTGCCACCATCGGCGGTCAGCACATCGCAATCCAGCGTGATGGTCATCTCGCCCATCGCCTTCAAATCCGTGACCGCGCGCAAGGACCGCCCGATCAAGCGCTGGATTTCCTGCGTGCGGCCAGATTGCTTGCCGCGTGCGGCTTCGCGGTCCCCGCGCG
>CAIMVB010000011.1 GCA_903844785.1 uncultured Rhodospirillales bacterium
ACGGCGCGCCCGCCCATGCCATCACGCGTTACGTTGGCGCGGCCATCGGTCAGCGCCACAATCACCGGGGTCTGCCCGCGCTTGCGGCTGGATTCCGCCATGGCGAAGCCCGCGGCGATTCCGGCTGCCAAAGGCGTGCCGCCACCACCGGGCAAGGCGGCCAGACTGCGCTTGGCACGCACCAGCGAATGCGTGGGTTCAAGCAATATCTCAGCGCCGCGACCACGAAAGGCAATCACCGCCACGCGATCCCGCCGCACATAACAATCAGACAGCAGCAATTCCACCGCGCCCTTGGCTTCCGCCAAGCGGTGCAGCGCGGCAGAGCCTGAGGCATCCACCAGGAATATCGTTGTTGTTTCGCTATGCTGCTTGAAGCGCCGGATGCGCACATCTTCGCGCCTGATATGCACAAGCGCGGCGTGATGCGGCTTTTCGCGCCTCCGGTATTCCTGCCAGGGGGCCGCGGCACGCAGCGTTTCCACCAAAGCCAAGCGCAGCCCTGCGCGCCACGCCGTGGGGCGCGCACCAATGGGCCTGCCACGCCGCGCAGACCGACGCATCATGCCCGATCTGCCGGAAGATGCCGCCTGCCGCGCCATTTGCCGCGCCGCTATGCCAAGCCCAGCGAGTAACCCCTTGGGCAGGCTGGCCTGCGCCGCCGCCAGGATAAGATCTTCCAAGGAAGGCTGTTCTTCTGGCCGCTGGCTGTTTTCCTGGCCGCTATCCTGTTCTTGCGGCGGTGATGGCGCTTCCTCATCTGCCGGCGCTTCGGGGATTTGGCGCGCACGCGGCGCCAGCACCAGCCTTGCCGCAAGCGCGGCATCTTCCCGCGTGACTTCCGCGCGGCCAGCCAGCGCCGCGCTGGCACGCGCGCAGCGCAGCGCGAAAATTGGCGCGCGCAGAGATTCAATGCCAAGCGCTAAGGCAGCGGCGCAAAAGGCTTCTGGCAAATCCGCCGGGATGCTCACCTGCGGCAGAAGCTGGCGCGCGGCCATAATCTCTGTTCTGCTTGGTATGCTTGGCGGTGCCAGCTTCGCGTCAAAGTTACTGCAGGAAATTCGAAAGGCCAGGCGATCAGATAGCGCTTCCGTCACCTGTTCTTCTTCCGTGGCACCTTCATCAAGCGCAATCACCCCTAGGCTCACCTGCTGGGAAAAGGTGATGCCTTCACGCGCCACCCGCAGCGCCGCCTGATCAAGCACGGCGGTAATTTTGGCGATGGTCTCGCCTTCAACACGCTCCGCCATTGGCAAAATGACAATGCCGCCATCGCTTTCCGCAAGTAATCCCTGTTGCGCGATGGGGCGGCCAGTGCTGAGGCTGGCAACAAGATCAAGCCCACCCAGCAAACGACCATCAGTAATGCCCAAAGGAACGCGACGCCAAGGGGCACCGCGCGGCAGCATATTGCGTAAGGCATCAAGCCATTCATCGCGCCTGCTATCCGCAGGCCCGCGCAAAACAGCACCGGAAAGGCCAGCCGGATCAATGGCCATCAACGCTGCCGCTTGGAACGCGACCGCATCCTCACCCGCAAGATCCACTTGGCCTTGCTTGGCGATTGGTGAGGAATTGCCGCTCATGCCCTGAGCCTTCGCCGCATTTTGCCTATGCCCCGAAGACGTCTTCGAGCGCCTTCTCCACGCGGGTCGTGGCTACGGTTTCATCCAGCGGATTACGGCGTAGCCTGTGGCGCAAGGCCGAGGGCGCCATGCGGCGCAAATGCGCCGGCCCCACTTCCAAATCCCCATCGAGCGCCGCCAAAGCGCGTGCTGCACGCACCAGGGTCAATTCACCACGCAACCCATCCGTGCCAAGCGCCATGCAAAGTTCAGCCGCTTTTTCAATCGTACCCAACGGCAAGGTCACCGAACACAAGCGCTTTCGGCCGGCAAGTACCGTGTCGCGAATTTGCGCCTCATCCTTGGACCAATGCTTCAGGAAACCCTGCGGGTCACGATCATAAGAATCACGACGGCACACAACTTCAACACGCGAAGCAAGATCCTTGGGCGTGGCAACTTCAACCGAAAGCCCGAAACGATCAAGCAATTGCGGGCGCAATTCGCCTTCTTCCGGATTGCCACTGCCAATCAGCACGAAACGGGCTGGATGACGCAGGCTGATGCCTTCACGTTCAACCACATTCTCGCCCGATGCC
>CAIMVB010000012.1 GCA_903844785.1 uncultured Rhodospirillales bacterium
ATTGAATGCGCAGCGTTATGGCGCGCTGGCGCCTGAGGCGCTGCGCATCATGCAGCGCGCCGGCTGGCGCTGAGGTTGTTCACGAAAACTGGCTCACGTTGCGGGCCAGTTCTATTCCCGCCGCATCATGCGCGTGAGTGCGGCCACGGGCAAAAGCCCCACCAGCACAATCAGCACAGCGGCGGTTGAAGCTTCTGCCAGCCTTTCATCGGATGCCAGATTATAAACCCGCACAGCCAGCGTATCGAGGTCAAAGGGCCGCACGATTAGCGTCGCGGGCAATTCCTTCATCGTATCCACAAAGACCAAAAGCCCGGCGGTGAGGAGCGCACCGCGGGCGAGTGGCACTTCAACCTCTCGCACCGCCTGGCCCGGGCGCCGGCCAAGAACGCGCGCCGCATCCGTATAGGATGGCTTGAGCCGCGCGAGCCCCGATTCCACCGTGGAAAGCGCCACCGCCAAAAACCGCACCAGATAGGCGAAAACCAGCGCCGCCATGGTGCCGGACAGCAAAAGCCCAGATGAAACGCCAAACCGCGCCCGCAGCCAGGAATCGAGCGCATTGTCGAATAGCCCAAAGGGCACCAGCACGCCGACCGCAATCACCGAACCGGGCAGCGCATAGCCAAGCGATGCCACCCGATTGGCGATGCTCCGCGCCGGGGAAGGATAAAGCCGCGCCGCCCAGGCCATGCCGGCGGCCAGCAGCACCGCCAGCACGGCAGTCACGCCCGAAAGCACCAGCGAATTGCGCGCATAGGGCAAATAGCGCGCCGGGCTGAAGGGGTCGCCCGCCAGCACCATCAGCCACAACAGCGCGCCTGCGGGAATGGCAAAGCCAATCAGCAGCGGCAGGCCGCAAGCAAGCCAAGCCGCCGCTTCCCGCCAACCGGAAAGCCGCACTGGACGGAGCGCCGGATGGCGTGTGGTGGTTGGATGAAAGCGCCGCCCGCCGCGCGAAAAATGCTCCAACGCCAGCAAAAGCCCGACACAGCCCAGCAAGGCCACGGCAAGCTGCGCCGCCGCCGGGCGGTTATCCATGCCAAACCACGCCTCATAAATGCCGGTGGTGAAGGTGCGCACCGCGAAATGCTGCACCGTGCCGAAATCCGCCAGCGTTTCCATCAGCGCCAGCGCAATGCCAGCGGCCAAGGCGGGGCGCGCCAGGGGCAGCGCCACATGCAAAAAGCTGCGTGCCAGCCCATGGCCCAGCGTGCGCGAAGCTTCAATCAAACACACGCTTTGCTGCAAGAATGCCGCGCGGCACAGCATGTAGACATAAGGGTACAGCACCATGGCCAGCATGAGTGCGGCGCCGGGCAGGCTGCGGATTTCCGGGAACCAATATTGCCCGAAGGCAAGCCCAGTCGTCGCGCGCAACGAGGTCTGCACCGGCCCCGCGACATCCAAAAGCCAAGTATAAACATAGCCACACAAATAGGCCGGCATGGCGATGGGCAGCAGCAGCGCCACTTCCAGAAAGCGCCGGCCACGAAAATCGCAGGCCACCACCAGCCATGCCGCCACTGCCCCCACACTACCCGCCAGAAGCGTGACCAGCAGCGCCAGCAGTGCGGAATTGGCCAGCATGGCGGGCAGGGTTGTCGCCACAATATGCCGCCAGACCTCTCCGCCAGGGGCCGTTGCAGTCGCCAGCACGGCCAGAATGGGCGTCGCCATGGCGCAAGCGACCAGCAAGGAACCCCAAGCCCAGGCAGGGCTGCGGCGCCTTGCGGGCAGGGCGGCAGGGGTTTCGGTGGCAGCCTGTGTCATTCAATCGCCCCCTATCACGGGAGAGGCCCGGGGGCGAGGCGCCCAAAGCCTATCTTCGCTGAGGCACCGCGCCGGGGCCAAACCCTTCCAAGGTCCAGTAATAGGCCGCCGCGCTAGACCGCAGGCTACCGATGCGCGGCGCGCTCAAATCCAGGATCACGACAATCACCGAAGTCCACATGGCGATCAGCAGCACCGACAGGATCGGCAGCGATAGCCCACGCAGGCCCAATTGATAGCCAAGCGCGCCGATGCTCAGCACCGCAATGCCCATCAGCAGCCAGACCATTTGCGGCGGCATGGTCAGGCTGAAGGCAAAGCGTTCGGCGGTTGAACGGTCGAATACCTCATTGGCCGCGGCCATCAGGGAGGCAGAAATGGGGTCTGGCCTTTCGCGCACAATCGCTGTGACATGTTCCCAGATGCGGTTTTGCAGCACCCCGGTCTTGTCATTGATCGCGCGCACAATCTCCCGATCCGCCGGCGCCGTGATGAATTCAGCGCGCACCCTTGTGTATTCTTCGAATAGCTTGGCCAATTCCTCACCGCGCGGGTGGCTGATCGCCTTGGCGCGGAGCCAAGCGGTGCCAAGCGCATTGGCTTCCATCAGCGTGCCTTGGCGGCGTTCTTCAAAACGCGCCGTGGCGAAGGAAAGTGTGAGCGCCAGTACGAAGGCGAGCAAGCCGAGCATACCGCCCACCACC
>CAIMVB010000013.1 GCA_903844785.1 uncultured Rhodospirillales bacterium
AAATCACGTCGGCAGGGAAATTGCCGAAATGCCCGCCGGGCAGCACGCGCTTGGCAAGGGCGAGCAATTCCTGCTCTTCGGCGGAAGGGGCGGTGCTGGACATGGCGCGGGCTCCGGTAGCGGTGTTTGGGAGAGGCTAGAACAGAAGGGACGCGGCGGGAAATCCCCCAATAGACGCTTTGCCGGAACCTCGCGCTATGCAAATCTGAAGATGCGTCAAAGGGTAAATAGCATGTCAGCAGTCAAGAAGTATGAGGTTGAGGCCTATAACCTCTCCCACGCATCGGAAAACCGCATTCATGATGATGCGACAGCGCAGCGCTTTGGCTTCACGGGCGGGCTGGTGCCGGGGGTGGAGGTTTTCGCCTATTGCTGCCATCTGCCGGTTGAAAAATGGGGTCGCGATTTTTTGCGCCAGGGTGCGATTTCGGCAGGCTTCCAAAAGCCGGTTTATGATGGCCGCATCGCGATTGTGACCGCGACCGAGGATGCGGCTGGCTTGGCCTTGGCAGTGACAAGTGAAGGCATTGCCTGCGCCAGTGGTCATGCCAGCCTGCCCGCAGCGCCGCCCGAGGCCGTGACGCTGGCGGAATGGCCCGTGGTCATCCCGCCCGAAACACGCCCGAAGGCGAGTGAGGAAAGCCTCGCCCCCGGGTTATGGCTTGGCACGCGCGCGCTGGAACTGACACCACAAGTGCTGGCCGATTATCTGCGCGATGTGCGTGAAACCGCGCCGATCTATGCCGAACAGGGCATTGCCCATCCTGGCCTTGTTTTGCGCATGTGCAATTGGTTGCTGACGCAGAATGTGGTGCTTGGGCCGTGGATTCATATCGGCAGCAAACTCCGCTTTCATGGCGAAGCGCGGCTTGGGGAACGCCTCACGGCGCGTGGGCGCATCAGCGCCAATATCGAACGCAAGGGGCATCGCATCGTCACGATTGAAGCGCTGGTGCTGGCGAATGAGGCGCGCCCCGTAGCGCGTGTGAGGCATGAAGCGATATGGCGTCCGCGTCAGGTGGCGGAAGCCGGGGGATGAGCCTTACGATCCGCAGCATGGCGCCAGATGAAATCAGCCTGGCGCTTGATTGGGCTGCGGCCGAGGGATGGAACCCAGGGCTTGCCGATGCCGAATGCTTCGCCGCCGCGGACCCGGCTGGCTTTCTTTTGGGTGAAATCGCCGGTGAAGCGGTTGGGTGCATTTCCGCAACACGCTACGGCACGGATTTCGGCTTCATTGGTTTTTACATCATGCGCCCAGGATTTCGTGGCATGGGGCATGGCATGGCGTTGTGGCGCGCTGCCATGGCGCGGCTGGAAGGGCGCGTGATTGGCCTGGATGGGGTAGTGGCGCAGCAGGCCAATTACCGGAAATCCGGCTTCGCGCTGCTGCATCGGAATATTCGCTACGGCGCCGCCGCGCCGCTGATACCCCCCTTCAAGGGAACAGTGCCGATAGCAGCGGCTTCATTGCCCTTGAGCCAGCTTGCCGCCTTTGATCAGCGTTTCTTTCCGGCGGCGCGGGAAGGCTTTTTGCGGCAATGGCTGGCCGCGCCGGGGCATATTGGTCTTGCCCTGCCAGGGAAGGACGGGCTGCAGGCCTTGGGTGTGCTACGTCCCTGCCGAGAGGGTTCAAAAATTGGTCCTCTTTTCGCGGAAACACCCGAAGCGGCGCGTAAGGTTTTCGCTGCCTTGCTGGCGGAGGCACCAGCAGGCCCCGTTTTCCTGGATGTGCCGGAACCAAATGCAGCCGCAATCGCCATGGCCCGCGAAGCCGGCATGACGCCAGCCTTTGAAACCGCACGCATGTATGCGGGCAAAGCGCCAGATCTACCCTTGGCGCAAATTTACGGCATTACCAGTTTTGAACTGGGGTGATTGTTACGGCTGCACCGTGCGCTGCAATTTCTCGACCGGGAAGCCTTCCTGCCGCGCTATCGCCACCGCCGCCGCGTAATCCGCATCCGCCATCACCGGGTCGCGTGACAGCACCCAAAGATAATCCCGCCCAGGCGCACCCACCACGGCCCAGCGGTAATCAGCGTCCAGCCCAATGATCCAATAATCGCCAAAGAAGGGCCAGAAGAAGCTCACGCGCAGCCGGTCATTTCCTGGGCTGGCACTGTGCGCAATGGCGGTGGCGCTGCGTTCCACACCACCCGCCGCAGCGTTGCGGCAGCGATTGAGTACATCCACCGCGCCATCAGGGCGGAGCGTATATTGCGCCGTAACCGCTTCACACCGTACGCGGCTGCTATCCTGAAAACTGGTCGGCAGGCGCGCGGCTTCATGCCAAAGCCCGGCATAGCGGCCAAGATCCACCTGACCCACGGTTTTCGGCGTATTGGGGCCGGGTTGCGTGGCGCAAGCGCCAAGCACCAGCACGGCAAGCAGCAGAAAGCGACGCATCTTATTCCCCCGGCATGCTGCCCTTGGGCAGCGTCAACACATGATCATAAATACCACCCGCCGTGGTGATCCAAATATCGTTGCGCCGGGCAGTGATATGCCCAAGAGCGCGGCGCAAATGCCGCATCCGATAAGGTTGGCCCACCAAATAAGGGTGCAGCGCAATGCCCATGACTTGCGGCAGGCCATCGCCAATCTGCCGGCGCCGTTCTTCAAAATCATCCATGATCATATCGGCAAAATATTCGGCACCATCCTTGCGCCCTACAATCGAGGGAATGTCATTCACCTCCTGCGGGTAAGGGATGGCGAGCAGCTTGCCGGCGCGGGTTTTCATCCAGATTGGCGCATCATCCGCGCACCAATTGAGCGTATAGCGATAGCCGCCTTCCACCAACAGATCAGGCGTCATTCGGCTTTCGGCAATCCAGGGCGAAAGCCAGCCGCGCGGGGGCTTGCCTTCATGCTTGGCGATGGCGGCGCTGCTCTCAGTGATCAGCGCGGCTTCCTCCGCTTCCGGCAGAATGGATTGGCGTTCGGAATTGCTGCGGCCATGGCCCGCGAATTCATCACCGCGCGCGCGATGCGCCGCCAGCAAGGCTGGCGCGTAATCATACATGGCGGAATTGAGCAGCACGGTCGCCGGCAATTGCAGTTCATCAAAAAGATCAAGCAACCGCCATGCACCCACGCGATTACCGTAATCCCGCCAGGCATAATTCATCACATCCGGTTGCGGGCCGCCGGGGGCGAGTTCAGCGCCCAGCCCCTCGCCAAAGGCAAAATGTTCCAGATTGAGCCCAATATAAACCGCGAGCTTCGCGCCACCTGGCCAGGCATAGGGCGTGCGGCCCCGCCAGGGGTGGTAATCATAACGGCCATGGCGTGCGAGCATTGCGGTAATCCTTTCCTGCCCTTCTTTGGGGATGCGCGCCGAATTCAGCAAGGGTGCGGGGCTTGCCTGGAAGCGCGGCAGGGGCCAGCCTTCCCGGAGGGGCAAAGGAAGAGAGACATGAAAATTGGCGCCGCCATGTTCTTCACCGATTATTCCATGGCGCCCGGCGAATTGGCCGTGGCCCTGGAAGAACGCGGCTTTGATAGCCTTTGGGCGCCGGAACATTCGCATATCCCGCTGGCGCGCACCGCGGCCTACCCGGGCGGCGGCGCCTTGCCGCGCGAATATTACGAGGTAATGGACCCTTTCGTGACGCTGACCGCCGCGGCGGCCGCCACCAAGCGCTTACTGCTGGGCACCGGCATTTGCCTGGTGGTGCAGCGAGACCCGATCCAGACCGCGAAGGCGGTTGCAACGATTGATCACATCTCGGGCGGGCGCTTCCTGTTTGGTGTCGGCAATGGCTGGAACCAGGATGAGATTGAAAACCACGGCACCGTCTTCGCCACGCGCCACAAACTGGCGCGTGAGCGGATTGAAGCGATGAAGGTGATCTGGACCGAAGCGCAGCCAAGCTATAGCGGCGAATTCGTCAATTTCTCGCCGATGGAAACCGGGCCGAAGCCGCTGCAAAAGCCGCATCCTCCCATCATTGTGGGCGGCGCCTTTCCCTGGGGTGCGAAACGCGCGGTGCGCTATGGGAATGGCTGGATGCCGCATCGTGTGCGCAAGCACTATGCCGATGTTGGCGCGCTGATCCCGCAATTTCGCCAATTGGCCGCCGAAGCCGGGCGGCGCGAAGAAGATTTGCCCATTACCATCTGGGGCGTGAAGGAAGACCGCGACGCGCTATTGGCGGACAGGGACCTTGGCGTGGCGCGCGTGGTGCTGAGCCTGGCTTCCGCCAAGCGCGATGAGATTTTGCCGGAGCTTGACCGTTGGGCGGCGCTAATCCGCGCAGTAACCTAAAGCACTGTCTCTGCCGCCAGGCGCAACGCTTCCTGCGTAGCACCCGTCAGCACCAGCGTATTCAGCTTACCCTCACGCGCTGCAGCCTGCCAATCACGCAACCTGGCGCGCACGCGATCGGCGGGACCCACGAGCGCGATTTCATCCACCAGCGCATCCGGCACGGCAGCGATGGCTTCCTTGCGATGTCCGGCCAAAAACGCCTTTTGAATCGCTGCGGCAGCATCGGGAAAGCCAAGGCGCTTGCAGTAATCATTATAGAAATTCTTGCCCACGGCGCCCATGCCGCCGATGTAAAGCGCCAATTCCGGCTTCACTGAATCGCGGCAGGCTTGCAGATCATCGCCGAGCCTGATCTTTGTATAGGGCGCGATGTCAAAATCACTCAGACTGCGCGGTGTGGCCGCCTTTGCCATGCCTTCCAGCGTTGGCTTCACCACCAAATCCGCCTTTTCCGGCGACATAAAAATGGGCAGATTGCCATCCGCGATCTCACCCGCCAGCCGCATGCCGCCCGGCGTGATGGAAGCGCAGTAAAAACGCATGGGCTTGCCGTGCAGAATGCTCTTTAGCGGCTTGCCAAGCCCCGTGGCATCCGGCCCATCATAGGGAATACGATAATGCGTGCCTTGATATTCCAGCGGTCTTTCGCGCGCGATGATGGCGCGCATGATATCAATATATTCGCGCGTGCGGATCAGCGGACTGCCATAGGGCTGCCCGTGCCAGCCTTCCACCACCTGTGGCCCGGAAGGCCCAACACCGCATAAAAACCGATCGCCCGATAAGGATTGCAGTGTCATTGCCGTGGAAGCCGCGCAAGCTGGGCTGCGCGCTGGCATTTGCATAATGCCTGTGCCGGCCTTGATTTTGGTGGTTTGCGCCAGCACCCAGGTAATTGGTGTCACCGCATCAGACCCGTAGCTTTCCCCGCACCAGACCATGGAAAAGCCCAGCCTTTCGGCTTCAAGCACCAGCGCCATATCGATGGTGCCGGTCATGCCAAGGGTTATGCCAAGGCGCATGGGTCAGATCCTTGCCATGACGGTTGCGCGAAATTCCTCCATCTGTCCAAGCACCTTTTCAACGCTGGAGCCCAGGAAATTGAAATCAATCGCGCTGACGCCGATTTCCCGTAGCGCGTGAATATCGCCGATTATTTCTGCCGTGCTGCCCGAAAATAAATGGCGTTCCCCATCGCCCGCCAGCGCGGGCAATTCAGCGCCAAATTTCTGCACCCGCAGCGCAAGGCCAATCCGCGCGGGGTCCCTGCCCGCTTCCGCAGTCAGGCGGCGTAACTTGGCCACCGCAGCCTTGTAACGGGCCAGGCTATCCAGCGGAAAGGCCGGGTTGGTGCCAATGGGGTACCAGGCATCGCCCATCCGCGCGGTACGCCGCAAAGCAGGCCCGCTTTCCCCACCCACCCAAATGGGCGGGCCGCCGGACTGCACCGGCTTTGGTTCAAAACTGATCTTATCGAAGGAAACGTAGTCGCCCTGAAAGCGCGGATCAGGTGCGGTCCATAATTCGCGCATGGCCAGGATATATTCATCCGTCACCTTACCCCGCGCCGCGAAATCCGGCGCGCCGAGCGCTTCAAATTCTTCCCTGAGCCAGCCCGCACCAATGCCAAGCGTCAGGCGGCCATTGGAAAATATATCAATCGTTGACAGGATTTTCGCCGTAAGAACCGCCGGACGGTGCGGCACCACCATAACAGATGTCACCAGGCGCAGCGTGCTGGTGCGCGCGGCAGCGAACATCACTTCCGTCAATTGTTCATGCCGCGCGCCCCGCGCGCCGGCGGGGAATTCGCCATTATCGGAATAAGGGTAGATGGCGTGAATATCTGTTGGGATCACCACATGGTCGCTGAAGGTGGCATAGGCATAGCCCATCGCCTCCCCACCCTGGAGAAGGCGGGTAATCGCCTCGGGACTCGCAAGCGGGCCGGCGGTTGGGGCGTTGAAACCGATTTGCATGCTGGGTCTCCCTTCCCCGCGCATTGCATCTGGCGCGGCCTTCCCACACGATGGGCCCAGCGAGAGGGGGATGGCAAGGGTGCAGGATAGGCTTGAGACAACATCACTGGCGGCGCTGATGGCTGAAGCGGCTGCTTTGCGCGATGCGGGCCATGGGCGAATCATGTCCTATTCGCGCAAGGTCTTCATTCCGCTGACCAAGCTTTGCCGCGATGTCTGCCATTACTGCACCTTCGCCGAGAAACCGCGCACTGGGCGGGCCGCCTTTCTGACACCAGAAGAAGTGCTGGACATTGCACGCGCCGGCGCCAAGGCTGGCTGCACGGAAGCCTTGTTCACGCTTGGCGATAAGCCTGAATTGCGCTGGCGCCAGGCGCGCGAAGCTTTGGCGGAGATGGGCTACGCCACCACGGTTGAATACCTGGTTGCCATGTGTGACCTGGTGCTGCGGGAGACGGGGCTATTGCCCCATGCCAATCCTGGCGTGCTGGATGCAGCGGAACTCCGCGCCCTGCGCGATGTGACTGCCAGCCAAGGCATGATGCTGGAAAGCACAAGTGAGCGCCTGTGCGAGCCGGGCGGCGTGCATTACGGCAGCCCGGATAAGCACCCGGCTTTGCGGCTTGAGGTGTTGCGTGCGGCGGGAGAGGCGCGGATTCCCTTCACCACCGGCATTCTGATTGGCATTGGTGAAACCCTTGCCGAACGGCTGGAAGCGCTGCGCGCCATTGCAGAAAGCCATGCGCGTTACGGCCATGTGCAGGAAGTGATTATCCAGAATTTTCGTGCCAAGCCGCGCACCAAGCGCGCCGATGCGCCGGAACCTGATTTGGATGATCTGCTGTGGACCATTGCTTGCGCGCGCATCATTTTGGGTGCGGCGGCCAATATCCAAGCGCCCCCCAATCTTTCGCCGGAAACCTATCCGCAGCTAATCGCGGCAGGCATCAATGATTGGGGCGGCATTTCGCCGGTGACCCCGGATCATGTGAACCCGGAAGCGCCCTGGCCAGCCATTGCAACGCTTGCAGAGAAAACCGCCAGCATGGGCAAGGTGCTGGTGCAGCGCCTGCCGGCCTATCCCGCCTATCTGCGCGCGCCGCGCGATTGGTTCGCGCCGCGTATCGCAACCGCCCTGCTGCGCGCCAGTGACGCTGCGGGCTTTGCGCGCGGCGATGACTGGTCGCCCGGTGCAGTAATACCGCCGCGCCTGTCTGCGCCATTACTGGCGGCGCCTGATGCGCGGTTGGTGCGCTTGGTCGAACACGCCACGCAAGGCGAAAGGCTTGATACGCCCGCGATAGAAACTCTGTTTGCTGCGCGTGATGCTGATCAGTCGCATGTGATGGGCGCTGCCGATGCGCTTCGCCAGGCTGTCGCGGGCGATACCGTTCGCTATGTGGTCAATCGCAACATCAACTACACCAATATCTGCACCTATCGCTGCAGCTTTTGCGCCTTCAGCAAGGGCAAGACGCATGAGGCCCTGCGCGGCCCGGCCTATGATCTTGACCATGCGGAAATCATTCGTCGCGCCAGGGAAGCCTGGGCGCGCGGCGCGACCGAGGTTTGCCTGCAAGGCGGCATTCACCCGGATTATACCGGCGCCACCTATGAGGCGATTTGCCGCGCCATCAAGCAGGCCGTACCGGGGATGCATATCCATGCCTTCTCCGCACTGGAAATTCATCAAGGGGCGCGCACACTCGGGCTTTCTCTTACCGATTATCTCACGCGCCTGCGCGATGCCGGGCTTGGCACCTTGCCTGGCACAGCAGCTGAGATTCTGGATGATGAGGTGCGCGCCATCATCTGCCCTGACAAGGTGAATACGGCGGAATGGCAGGCGGTGATGCGCGCGGCGCATGGGCTTGGGTTGCGCAGTACCGCCACCATCATGTTTGGCCATGTCGAAGCGCCGATCCATTGGGCGCGGCATTTGCTCGTGCTGCGCGATTTGCAAGCGGAAACTGGTGGCTTCACGGAATTTGTGCCCCTGCCCTTCGTGCATATGGAAGCGCCCATGTATCTGCGCGGCCAGGCACGGCGCGGCCCCAGCTTTCGTGAAGCGCTGCTGATGCACAGCATCGCGCGCCTTGTCCTACATCCGCATTTCACGAATATCCAAACAAGCTGGGTGAAAATGGGCCCCGAAGGCGCTGCGATGGCCTTGCGGGCCGGCGCCAATGATCTGGGCGGCACGCTGATGAATGAA
Organism: uncultured Rhodospirillales bacterium; assembly: GCA_903844785.1. Taxonomy (GTDB): domain Bacteria; phylum Pseudomonadota; class Alphaproteobacteria; order Acetobacterales; family Acetobacteraceae; genus Neoroseomonas. The sequence continues at coordinate 8,471 of CAIMVB010000013.1, forward strand.
AGCATCAGCCGCGCTGCCGGCACGGAACATGGCCAGGAATTTCCGCCCGAAGCGATGGAAGGTTTGATCCGTTCCATTGGGCGGCAGCCGATGCAGCGCAGCACCACCTATGGCGCGGTTCCGCGTAAACAGGAAAAAGCTTCTCGCAGCGCAGCGCCACTCTCGCCCATGGTGCAAACCGCACCGCGCAAACGCATGCTGCTGGCGGGCGATTAACCCAATCTGGCCAGGATGCCGTTTTGCTTCAGCCAAGCAAGCGTTTGCGTGGCTGCGGCTTCCGGAAGGCTGGCGAAGCGCGCGATATCGGCGGGGTGGTCAATATCCATCGCAATGCCCGGCAATGGCAGAATATGCGGCGTGATGCCAACCGCGCGCGCCGCGGCAAGATGGGGAAAGTAGCTATCTTCACCAAAGCGTAGCTTCACCGCATTGGGTGGCGACATCAAAATAGCGTT
>CAIMVB010000014.1 GCA_903844785.1 uncultured Rhodospirillales bacterium
GCGAAGGAAGCCGAAGCCGCCGTGATGCGCGGTGATGAATTGGGCCCGCTGCATGGCCTGCCAATCGGCATCAAGGATCTGGAAGAAACCGAGGGGCTGCGCACCACCTATGGCAGCCCAATCTTCCGCGATTTCATTCCCGATGCGGATTTCGGCATGGTCGCCAATCTGCGCACGAATGGCGCGATCATCACGGGCAAGACCAATACGCCGGAATTCGGCGCGGGGGCGAATACCCGCAACGCCGTCTATGGCGTAACCGGCAATCCCTTTGATCCGGTGAAATCCGCGGCTGGGTCTTCGGGTGGTTCGGGCGTGGCGCTGGCCACGAATATGTTCCCGATCTGCTCGGGGTCCGACACGGGCGGTTCCTTGCGTAACCCTGCCGCCTTCAATGGCATTGTGGGCTACCGCCCATCACCCGGTCTGGTGCCTTCCGAAAAGCGGGCGCATGGCTGGTCTGGCCTGCCAGTGCTCGGCCCCATGGCGCGCAATGTGCCGGATGTGTGCCTGTTGCTATCGGCCATGGCATCCGATGACGGGCGCGATCCGCTCGCCTACACGCTCCATGATGGCTATGTGCGCGAAGAACCGAGCCTTTACTTCCCGGTGCCGCGCTATGATTTGGCCAGCCTGCGCTTGGCCGTCAGCCCGGATTTCGGCATGGCGCCGACCGAAAACCATATTCGCGACATCTTCGCCGACCGCGCCGGCGCCATCGCGCCGATGTTTGGCGCAGCCGAAGCCGCACACCCCGATTGCACTGGCGGTGATGAGGCGTTTGAGGTGCTGCGCGCCGCGGGCTTCCTGACCTCCCACCTAGAGAAATGCCGCACCCGCCCGCAGGATGTCGGGCCCAATGTGCGCGCCAATGTGGAAGAAGGGCTGCGCTATAGCCTGGACGACTACGCCCGCGCGGCAGCCGCGCAGACCAAGATGTACCGCGCCTGGCAGGGGTTTTTCGCCGCGCATGATGTGCTGATCACGCCTGCCATCACGATCTCCCCCCGGCCGTGGAAGGAACTTTACCCCGCCGAGATCGATGGCAAGCCGACGCGGACCTACTTCCACTGGCTGGCGTTGGCTTATTACCCGACGCTGTGCGGCCACCCGGCGATTTCGATCCCGATGGGGCTGGACCGCAACGGCATGCCCTTCGGCTTGCAAGTGGTGGGGCCGCGCGGCGGCGACAGGCTTGTGCTTGGCGTTGCGGCGGCGATTGAGGAAGCCTTCGCGGGCGACGCGGCGCGCTGCCGCCCGGTGCCGGATTTGGCGAAGCTGAAGGCGGCCAAGCCGGTAAAAGATATGCCCGGCGCGGTGGGCTGGGACTGAGGGGGCAGTTTTCACTAAATATTACAAAGACAGATAGTCCATTCCGCCGAACTTCTGCGTGCTCGGCAAGACGCTCAACCTGTGCGGATGGTAACAATATGTTGCCACTATAATAATTTATTTGTATCAAATAAATATGGTGGTTGGAGCAGTCCTGATGTTGACCAAACGAGTGGTGGCCTTGGCCACCCTCCTGGCCATGACGTTCGGTGTCGCTGAAGCGCAGGGTCTGAATGGCTTTTACATTGGAGGCGGCGCCGGTGGGTCTCAGCAATCTCGGAAGACCGAGCAACCGATTTCCCCCACCTCGGATTCTGGCCTTTCGACCCCACGGCACCTGATGAGTCGTGAGTGGGGTACCGGCTTTGTGGGCGTTTTAAGCCTGGGCTACGGATTTGGTAATGGGTTGCGTCTTGAACTCGAAGATTCCTTCAGGACCTATCAATCTGACTCTGCCAAGGTATTCAACAGAAACACCGATGGTGGCGGCACCTTCAATGCCTATAGTGCCATGTTCAATGTGCTTTATGACATTGATCTGACGCGCATCGGGCTGAATACGCGGGCGGTCGTGCCTTATATTGGTGTGGGCTTGGGCTACACGCTTTGGCAATGGAAGGATGTGCGCGGTTCCACACCATTGCCGGCCGGGGGCATGGCTACTCAACTGATTGATGATCAGAAAGGGACTGTCACTTATCAGGCGATTGCGGGTTTGGCGTTCCCGATCGAAGCGGTGCCAGGGCTTTCCTTCACGGCCGAATACCGTTTCATGGATGATTTTGAAAACCCTAAAATGACAGTCCAGGTCACCAATACCCGCACAGGTGCCACGCGCCCGCAGACGGCGGAGGTAGGTGATCAGAACCAAAGCGTGTTGTTGGGCCTGCGCTATGCGTTTGGCGCGGCGCCTGCGGTGGTTCCCGCTGCTGCCCCTGTCGCCGCCGCCAAGACCTATCTGGTGTTCTTCGATTGGAACAAGGCTGACCTGACCGATCGTGCCCGCCAGATCATTGGGGATGCGGCTACGGCCCGTGGCGCGGGCGTGACCCGGATTGAAGTGAATGGCTACACGGACCGTTCCGGTTCTGACCAATATAATCAGGGTCTTTCAGTGCGCCGCGCCAACGCCGTTGCCGCCGAGTTGCTGCGCCGTGGTGTGCCGCGCAATGAAATCGCCACACGCGGCTTCGGTGAATCCAATCCGCTGGTGCCGACCGCGGATGGGGTGCGTGAACCGCAGAACCGCCGCGTGGAAATCATTCTGAAGTAAGCTGCCAAACGCCGATCAAAGGCCGCCTGCTCCTGCTGGGGCAGGCGGTTTTTTTATGGGTGATGCAAGGCTTGCCAGGGCTTGATTGGTCGGCCATTGCGGTTGGCCATGCAGCCCTTGCTGATCGGATCGGAAATCTATCGCGGCTCCACCTATGGGCCGAAGCATCCGCTGGCGATTCCACGCGTTTCCACCACGCTTGATCTGATCCGCGCACTCGGTTGGGTGGCGCCCGACCAATACCGGGAAAGCCCGCGCGCCTCGCCCGCCGAATTGCAGCGCTTTCACGCAGCCGATTACATCGCCGCACTGCTGCGCGCTGAGGAAACCCAGAACGTGAGCGCCGAGGATCGGGAGCGTTTTCGCATCGGCGCAGATGGCAACCCAGTCTATCGCGAGGTCTTCCGCCGCCCCGCCACCAGCGCTGGCGGCGTGATGCTGGCCGCGCGACTGACTGCGGAAGGCGGCGTGGTGCATGTGCCGGGCGGTGGCACGCATCATGGCAGGCCGGATCGCGCTTCGGGCTTTTGCTATGTGAATGATGCGGTGCTGGGCTTGCTCACCTGGCGCGACCAAGGGCTTTCGCCCCTGCTTTACGTGGATATTGATGCCCATCACGGCGATGGCGTGCAGGATGCCTTCCATGATGACCCGCATGTCTTCACGCTTTCCGTGCATGAAGAAGGGCGTTGGCCTTTCTCGGGCGCGGTGGGCGATAGGGCAGGCGGGCATGCCGCCAATATCCCCGTGCCACCTGGTTTCAATGATAGTGAAATGGCCTGGGTGCTGCATGAAGCGATACTCCCCATCGCCCGCCGCCTGCGCCCCGCCGCCATCATGCTGCAATGCGGCGCCGATGCGCTGGAAGAAGACCCGCTTTCAAAACTTGCCCTTTCCAATAACGCGCATCGTGCTGTGGTGGCGGCGCTGAAGGGCCTCGCGCCGCGGCTGATCGTGCTGGGGGGCGGTGGTTATAATCCCTGGAGTGTCGCGCGCTGCTGGGCGGGCGTTTGGGGCGAATTGAACGGCCACACCATCCCGGAACGCCTGCCCGAGCCGGCAGAACAGGTGCTGCGGGCCTTAAGCTTCAACCGCGCCGCCGGCCGCAACCCGCCTGAGTATTGGTTCACCACCCTGGCCGATCCGCCGCGCCCCGGTGTGGTACGCGCCGCACTGCGCCGTGCGGCAGCCGCGGCGCTTGAGCCCCTGGGTAGCACCATGCCATGAAGGCCTTTATGCAAAGACGTTCCCTTTTGGCGCTTGGCGCCCTGCTGCCCATAGCTGCTTTCGCGCAACCCGGCGTGGATCGCCCTCAGCCACGCCTGCCGACTGAAGCTCTGATTTTTGAAACCCGCGATGGCAGGCGGCTTGCCTTCACGGTGGAAATGGCGATCCAGCCCGAACAGCAGATGATCGGCCTGATGTTCCGCCCCGAAGTAAAGCCGGATGAGGGGATGCTGTTCGATTGGGGCGCGCCCCGCGAAAGTTCCATGTGGATGCGCAATACCATCGCTTCACTGGATATGGTGTTCATCGCCGCTGATGGGCGGGTGCATCGCATTGCGGAACGCACCGTGCCCCAATCCCTGGCCACAGTTTCCAGCAATGGCCCGGTGCGCGCCACCCTGGAATTGGCCGCTGGAACGGCCGAACGGCTGAATATTCGGGTGGGCGATCGCGTGCTGCACCGGATTTTCGGCACAACCCCCTAATACAAGGCTTGCCCCGCGCCGCCGCTGCCCATAGGGTGCGCCGCAATCGGGGCGTGGCGCAGC
>CAIMVB010000015.1 GCA_903844785.1 uncultured Rhodospirillales bacterium
CCAATATCTGCACCGCGCAAGTGCTGCTGGCGGTGATGGCGGGCATGTATGCGGTGTGGCATGGGCCGGAAGGGCTGACGCGCATCGCCAAGCGCGTGCGGCTGCTGGCGCGGCTGGCCGGTGATGCGGCTGCGCGGCTTGGCTTTACCCTGCGCCATGAGGGTTTCTTCGATACCATTACGCTGGAAGCCGGCGCGCGCGCCGATGCCGTGATGGCAGCCGCGTTGAAGCAGGGCTTCAATCTGCGGCGTTTGGATGATGGCGGTGTTTCCATCGCCATGGATGAAACCGTATCCCGCGACGATCTGGCGCGCTTGGTGGCGGTGCTGGCCGAAGCTGCAGGCAAGACTGCGCCTTCGCTTGATGCGCTGACGCTGGCGGGACATTTGCCCGAAGCGCTTCGTCGCACTTCATCCTTCCTGACCGCTTCCGTCTTCAATAGCCATCATTCCGAACACGGCATGCTGCGCTACATGAAATCGCTGGAAGATAAGGATGTCGCGCTCAATCGCAGCATGATCCCGCTTGGGTCCTGCACCATGAAGTTGAACGCAACGGCCGAGATGATTCCGGTGACCTTCCCGGGCTTCGGCAATATCCACCCCTTTGCACCTGTGGATCAGGCGGCGGGCTACATCACCATGATCCGCCGGCTGGAAGCCTGGTTGGCGCGCATCACCGGTTTTGCGGCTGTGTCCTTGCAACCCAATGCCGGCAGCCAAGGCGAATATGCGGGGCTTCTTGCCATTCGTGCCTGGCACCTTTCGCGCGGCGATGCGGACCGCACCATTTGCCTGATCCCATCATCGGCACATGGCACCAACCCGGCCTCTGCCGTGATGGCGGGCATGCAGGTGGTGGTTGTCGGCTGCGACCGCGATGGCAATGTGGATATCGCTGATCTGAAGGCGAAGCTCGATCAGCACGGCGCGAAGCTTGCCGCGCTGATGGTGACCTATCCCAGCACACACGGCGTTTTTGAAGCCGAGATCAAGGAAATCTGCGCTCTGGTCCATGCCAAGGGCGGGCAAGTTTACATGGATGGCGCCAATATGAATGCGCAGGTGGGCCTCACCAGCCCCGGCACCATCGGCGCCGATGTGTGCCATTTGAACCTGCATAAAACCTTCTGCATTCCGCATGGTGGCGGCGGGCCTGGTGTGGGGCCGATTGGTGTCGCCGCGCATCTGGCGCCGCATTTGCCCAATCACCCCATGCTGGCGGAAGCGGGACCGGCCACAGGCTTTGGCCCCGTCAGTGCAGCGCCTTTCGGTTCAGCTTCCATCCTGCCTATCTCCTACGCCTATATCCGCATGATGGGGCCTGAGGCTTTGCGTCGTGCGACCGAGGTCGCGATCCTTTCCGCCAATTACATGGCGAAGCGCTTGGATGGGCATTTCCCGGTGCTGTATAAGGGTGCGAATGGCATGGTCGCGCATGAATGCATTCTGGATTGCCGTGGCTTCCAGCAAGGCGGCGGCGTGCTGGTGGAAGATATCGCCAAGCGCTTGCAGGATTACGGCTTCCATGCGCCCACCATGTCTTGGCCCGTGGCCGGTACGCTGATGGTGGAACCGACGGAAAGCGAACCGAAGGCGGAATTGGATCGCTTTATTGACGCCATGATCGCGATCCGCGCTGAAATTCGCGCGGTCGAGCAAGGCCGGATGGATAAGGCCGATAACCCGTTGAAGAACGCGCCGCATACGGCCGCTGAAGTGATGGCGGAGGCTTGGACGCATCCCTATAGCCGCGAACAAGCTGCCTTCCCGCTGCCCTTCGTGAAGGCGCGCAAATATTGGCCGCCGGTGAAGCGCGTGGATAATGTCTATGGCGACCGCAATCTGGTTTGCACCTGCGCGCCGCTGGAAAACTACGCCCAGCAAATCGCGGCGGAATAGCCATGCGCCGGCCAGGTGTCTGGCGCGTGGCCGGCAGCCGCCTGATCCATGCGGACAGATGGATCAGGCTGCGCGCGGATAGCTGCATCACGCCTGAAGGTGCGGTGCTGGATCCCTATTACGTGCTGGAATATGCCGATTGGGTGCATGTGGTGGCGGTGACTGATGATGATCGGCTGGTGGTTAATCACCAATATCGTCATGGTGCGGGCTGCGTGCATTTGGAATTGCCGGGCGGTGTGATGGATGCGGCGGATGTCGGCCCGCTTGAAGCCGCCGCGCGCGAATTGCGCGAGGAAACCGGTTTCGCCGCGCGGGAATTTCGCCACATCACCAGCCTCAGCCCCAATTCGGCCACGCATACCAACCGCATTCATATCGTGCTGGCACTCGGCGCTTATGCCGATGGTGTGCAAAGCCTGGATGCGGGTGAGGAAATCGCCGTGGAGCTTTTACCGCTGGCGGAAATTCCCGCGCTGGTCGGCAGCGGTGCTTTTTTGCAGGCGGCGCATGTTGCTTCCCTGATGCTTGCGCTGCAAGCGATCGGGCGAGTGCAGTTTCACCTCGCACCAAAGGCCACCCCATGACCGCCGCGCTTCGCATTGTGCCGCTTGCACCGCATCACCGGCCGCGCTGGGAGTTTCTCTACGCCGGCTATGCCGAATTCTACCGCGTGACGCAGACCCCCGAAATGCGCGCGCGTGTTTGGGGCTGGACGCAGGACCCGGCGCATGAGGTGAAGGGGCTGATCGCTGAAGATGCGCATGGCCAAGCCATTGGCATGGCGCATTACCGGCCCTTTGCGCGGCCCCTATCGGCAAGCACGGGCTGCTTCCTGGATGATCTTTTCGTTGATCCTGCTGCGCGCGGCCAGCGCGTGGCCGATGCGCTGATTGATCATCTGGCTGCCATGGCGCGCGAACGCGGCTGGTCTGTGGTCCGCTGGATCACGGCGGATGATAATTACCGTGGCCGTGGCGTTTATGATCGCGTCGCCAAACGCACCATGTGGATCACCTATGACCGCACGCCCTGAAGGCGATTCCGATGATGTGATTGCTTTCGCTTGGGACGGGCCTGCCGGTTCGGTTGCGGATGTCGCGCGCCTGCTGCTGCTGGATAGCCTTGGCTGCATGATTGCAGGGCTTGGCCATGCCACGCCGCGCCATTTTGCTGAGGCGCTGGCAATCACCATGCCTGGTTTGATTCGTTTGCCGGGATGCGCCGCCGGGCTTTCCGAAGCTGGTGCTGCCGCAGTGCTGGCCGCTGCCATGTGCTGGGATGAGGCGAATGAGGGGTTGGCGCGCGCCCATGGCCGGCCCGCATTGGGAGTGGCGCCGCTTTGCATCGCGGCTTTGGCGGCGGGGCGTGTTTCGCTGCGCGAAGCCCGCGCGGCTTTTGCGCTGGGTTATGAAGTCGCCGCGCGGGCGGGGGAGATTTGGCGCATCCGCCCCGGCATGCATGTGGATGGATCTTGGCACTCGCTGGGCGCAGCTGCTGCGGCAGCGCGGCTTGCGGGGGGTGATGCGGCGGAAGTCGCACGCGCCATAGGCCTCACTTCCTGCCAGATTCCTTTCGCGCTTTATGCGCCGATTGCCGCCGGGATGGATGGGCGCAATAGCTACCCTTCCCATGCAGTGCTGCTGGGCGCCATGGCCGCTGCCGCCGCGCGGGCGGGGATGGACGCACCGGCGGAAGGCTTGGCTGAGGCACGGCGCATCGCGCTTTTGCATGAAGCGCCGGCACAGCGCGCCCCTGCTGGCGAATGGCTGATCGCTGAGGCCTATATCAAGCCCTTTGCTGGCGTACGCCACGCGCATTACGCTGCCGCTGCGGCTTTGGAATTGCGCGCCACTATCGCTGACCGGCTTGATGCTATCACCGCGATCCGGCTGCAAACCTATGGGGAGGCTTTGCGCTATGCCGCCAATCGTGCGCCCGCGCGTGCCATTCAGGCGCAATTCAGCCTTTCCTGGGCCGTGGCGGCGGCGCTGATGCAGGGTGATCTTGGCCCCGCCGCTTATACCGATGCTGCGCTTATTGATCCTGAGTTGCGTCGCTTGGAAGCGCTGGTGGAACTCACCGAGGATGCGGCGCTGACGCACGCCGAAAAACGTGGCGCGCGGCTGATCGTGACATTGGTCGATGGTGAAAACCATGCCGCTTCGGTTGGCGCCATCGCCGGCGACCCTGGCCTTGCCTTGGATACGGCGGCGGTTGCGGCGAAATGCCAGCGCTTTGCCGCGCCGGTGATTGGCGATGCAGCGATGGCGCGGTTGACGGAATTGATGTTGGGTTTGGGTGAAGGCGTACCGCGTGATTTCTTCGGCGCCTCAATGGGCGCGCCATTATGATGGCGCCACACCAGAATCGCGTGCTGGCTGTCGCCCTGCTTTTGGCGGGCTTCTTCCTGCTGACCATGGTGGATGCGACATCCAAGGTCCTGACGGAA
>CAIMVB010000016.1 GCA_903844785.1 uncultured Rhodospirillales bacterium
TCCACAAAGCGCTGGATCAGATCAGGCTTTTCCTCAACCAGCTTGCGCGAAATATCAATGGTTGTCTGATAATTCGGGAAGCCCGCATCGGCGAACAGCAGCACCTTGGGCTTCGCGCCAGCAAGCTGCGCCGCGAATGGCTCGGACGAGACAAAGCATTGCTGAATGGCCTGCTTATCCACCAGGAAGGGCTGGATATTGAAGGTATAGGGGCGGATCTGGCTATCGGTGAAACCAAAGCGCCGGCGCAAGAACGGCCAAAAGGTCACGCGCCCGCCAGCGCCCACCAGAATGGGCTTACCGCGCATTTGTTCAAAACTCGTGAAACCCGCTTCCTCATGGAACATGAAGCCTTGCGGGTCCTTTTGCATGATGGCGCCAATAGTCATGAAGGGGACATTTTCGCGCACATAATTCAGTGCCTGAAAGCCCGAGGACATGATCATATCCACGCGTCCAGCCAGCAGAAGCTGGGCGGGGTTCTGCTGCGGCCCGCCCATGCGGATTTCGCAATCAATCCCCGCACGGCGATAGAGCCCATTGGCCAGCGCCAGATAATAGCCGCCATGTTCCGCCTGGGCCCGCCAATTGGTCTGGAAGGAGAGCTTTTCCAGCGTCTGCGCCAACGGCACCCGCGCGCCGGCTACGGCCGAAAGCACAAAGGCCGTCCCGCCTGTCAGCAAAGCGCGGCGTTCGATCCGATACCTGGTCCTCATGGCAATCTCTCCTCCTATGGGCCGGCCAGAGCGCCAATTGCCTGACCAAGGAAAGATGAGCAAGGTGTATGCCGTTACTTTACCTGAAAGGTAAGCTAAGCAGCACGAATAAGTGCCCATTTTCCGAGCATTACGCGCCGAAAAAGAATTCACTTGCCGCCCCTGATGGCAATTCGGATCGGCTTACGTAGGACTCGAGTCGATAAGGGATGCCGCAAAGCTTCCGACCGATAAGATACTGATGCCTAAGGCAGAGGCCGCACAGAAAAATGCACAAAATGAAACCAAAAACGGCCCATTTCTTGGAAATAATTCGCAATTATCTTGTTTTGTATAATGCTATTTTTGGTAACATATTTTTGAAACAGCCAAATGTTCGATTATGCTTCTGTGGCTTCTGGCTAAAGAACTTGGCTCCGGTGAAACAAAGATCAGGCTCGTAACCGCTTTCAGTACTGACTGAATTCAGCAAGCATCCGAACTGGGATTTCTCACGCCTGGACCAGGTCAAGGAAATCTAATGCAAGATCCGCCTATTCTCAGGAATAAGGCGCGCTTTTTGCCGGCATGACCACGTGGGTTTTCTGTTACCACTGGTGCCGGGTGAGGGATTTGAACCCCCGACCTTCTGACTACAAATCAACGGGGCTTCGCCCCGCGATGATATGGCATGGGTCTACAGCTACAAACCGCGCGGGACCGGCCCGACCACGGGGCAAACGCTTCCCCACCGGGTCAGTCACCATCGGTAACCCAGAAACCCACGCGCCAGACCAAGCCCGCCAAGCTGCCAGCCTGCTGAAAGGCCAAACCAAAACCGCCCCCCCGCCGCCGAACGTCGCACCGCGATCCAGAAGCACGCCAATCGCCTTGGGTAGACCTCTCAGCGCCTACTCGACCTTTACGCCGTAGCCCTTCCCAAGCGCCCCAAGCTACGTGGCAGAGGCTTTCCCACGCCCAAGCATGTCCGCGATGAATTTGCCCACCTACGCACCGCCTTGCTGGCCACGAACTGACTGGATAAGCCTGTGGGCGACCTGGCGGCAAACGTTCAGACGTTCTTCAAAGATCTCGAGCAGCATCGTCATAGAGTCTAGGAGATTGTAGTCCAGGGCTCGAAAAACAACCGCTTTAAAAGCTGCAAATCCTATCGATCAACTCGGCCCGCTACGGTGAATTCCCAGGATTATAAAGGTTAGATTTGCAAATAAATTGCATCATAACAAACTCCGAAAGAGATTAGAAAGCAGCACAATCTCTGCGGAAATATCATCGTCAGCACCAAACGTGGGATCCGCAGGGTCTTCATCAGCCCCTCTACGGCTCCTGACAAGAAGCACTTCACAATCCGGGATCTTAACAACCGGCGCCCATCTGGGCTCAGCATAGAAGGCCAACAACCCCATGCTCGGATTTGATTTACATAAATTTCGCCAACTTAGAATCGATAGATCTGCATTATTTGTGCGCTTTGCGCTGAGCGCCTGAAGCAGCAACGATGTTCTCTGAAGTAGTTCCAGGGCTCTTGGATTCCCAATACCCTTCGCGAAATCGGCCTGTATTGCCCGAAGTATTCCGGCCGCTTCATCGTGTTGCCCGCGGAGCAATTTGATCGCTGCAATATTTAGCCTGGGCGTCACAAGACTATGGTTGGCTTCGTAGGCGAGACGGAAAAACCTCTCCGCCTCGTCAAATTTTTCCAAATCGAAGCTAAGAACACCCGCTAAGTTCAATAGTGGAATAAGCCTCAACCGCTGGTTCGTTGTACTACCATCAAAAATTTCAAGCGCCCGACTAATCAACGCCTCAAGCTCGCTACCGTGCAATTCATTATGTTCTCGGTATGACATGAGCATACTGATGTTTTTTTCTCTATGCAGTCTCGTCACGGAAACCGCACGGCGTTGCAGCGTATCTCGCGTAAGGTCGAGAATAGGTTGATAGGGGTCCAGAGCCAAGGCTGTTTCAAAAGCCGCGGCGCGGATTGTTTCGCGAACATTCCCCGGCACAGAATTAACCGTTAAATCAAAAACCTGCGTTTCAGAGAGGCGTCCAAATACGTGAATTAATGGCCGTGCTTCAGGGCCAGGCTGCACAGCCAATTTAATCACAACCGGATCTAAGCCAATCATGTCTTGGACTGACTGCCGGATCCCTTGAAGGCCTATTGAATTGGCGATAACACTCACCACACTCGGCGTCGAGGCAATCCGGATGCGTGGCTTTAGTATAATTGAATTAGCGTCAAAAATACGACGCAGTTCATGGTCAAAGTAATCTGAGACAATTGTCTGGTGATAGCCAGAAGTTTGTGCTCCAGCGCTGACATGCACCTGAGTTCTCACCGTATCGGCAGAAATTATGCTCTCAGCAGCCACCATGCCAAGCGTGGCAAGGCCGAGAAAAGCAACTGAGAATGGATCGAACATGCGGATGTGCTCTTTACATAAAAACTCTTCTTAGATAAAAAATTTTGTCTTTGAGGTCTAGCTGTTTGTGTCAGTATTTTGTGCCCAAAAGGCTAAATTAGCGCTTCCTGATGCCGATGTTTTCTTTCTAATATCGATCTAATACTAGGATTTATAGTACGCTGTGCCAGACGCTACTGAGAAGGAAGAACTGCCCAACTGTTTTTGGTGCTTAAGGGTTCCGCAGGTCCGCAGTTTCCGCAATGTGTAAAGGGCGGGCAGTTTCTCGGATACCTGCGGCTTAATGACCAGGGAACAGCGCTTAACTCCAAAAATTCGCGCGAAACCTTCAGGGGCATTCTGACCAACGCGCATGCTGGTGATGTTTTTCTAGCCTCGACCACCCCTATCCACTTCCTTCATCTCCCGGAAAAGGCGCTACGCCGCCACAAAATGTCGCGCAGCAATAACAGAAATGGCTAGCAGGCAGGCACGCCTGGGGCGTATGGCCGAATGTGTAGCGCCGTAGCGGCAGATTCCAGAGATGATGGCTTGGTGACGAAGGACGCCGGGTCCGGTCATTGTCCGGATCAATTGCCCGAGGGCACGACCCAAAAAACCTATAACTCATTGATCTCAATGGTGCCGGGTGAGGGATTTGAACCCCCGACCTTCTGATTACAAATCAGCTGCACTACCCCTGTGCTAACCCGGCGCGCCGGATTGATGTAGCAGAGAACGCTTTTTCGGCAACTCAGCCATCATCGATTCGCTCCCCTTTTTTGCAGGACAGCCCAACCCAAGCCCATGCGCCGCGCCGAACCACAATTGCTCCGCCCAGGCAGGCCAGATGCCGGCGGACGGCGCCCGATACGCTGGCCAAGCCCAAAGCGTCCTGGCTTGGGCAGCCAGGCAGTGCTGGCCTCCTTACTCGCGCATCTGCTTCTCACGGGCTTGGTTTTTCTGGAATTGGACCCGCGCGGCGCGCGCCCCGGCGCCTTGGAAATTGAAGAGCAAGGCTTCGACATCGTGTTCAACGCCGCGCCGGAGCCAGGCGCGCCGGTTGAAACCCCGCCCTCCCCGCCACCCGCGCCACCAACTGAAGCTGCCGCCCCGCCGCCTCCGCAGCCGGTAACACCGCCACCACCCCCTACGCCACCGCCGCCGCCGGAACCGCCGCGCCCGGCACCGCCCGTTGCCCAACAGGAACCACCAAGGCCAACACCTCCACCGCCGCCAAGGCCGCTTGCGGAAGCTCCGGTGTCGGTCCCGGCGCCGCCACCACCGCCACCACCGCCACCGCCGCCGCCGCCGCCGAGCCAGGTGGCAGAGGCGCCGCGCCCGCCGCCTCCGCCACCACCACCAGTGCCGCCAATGCCAGTACGTCCGGAAGCACCGCAGCGCGCAGAACCGTCAAGGCCAAGCGCGGAACCGCGCCCGCCGCTTGATCTTTCGCATTTGCCGCCCATCCGGCTGGGGGAGCAGGGCTATCGGCCACGCAATCAGTTGGATTTCACGCCGGGACCAGTGCCCAACGCGGCGCTTGGCGTGCCCAATCTGGAAGTGCGCGGTGCGGATGACGCGGATGAATGGCAGCGCGAATTTTATCGTTGGCTGCAGGATAATTTGCGCTACCCGCGGGACGCGGCCGAATTCGGCGAACAAGGCTTGGTTGGTGTGCGCATCATCACCGCGCCAGATGGCACGGTGCGGCGCGTTGAACTTCGCACCGCATCGCGTTCCATCACGCTTAATCACTATTCGCAATCGGTCTTTCGCGGCGCGAAGCTGCCGGCCTTCAAGCGCCCGACGTCCAACGAAATCGAAATTGACCTGCGTATTCGCTATAATTTGATCAGGCGCTGATCCGCTGCGCATCCGCTCAGCGGGTCAGGATCAAAGCTTTACCTGATCATTTCTATCTGGGCAGCCAAGTGAAGCCACGTGGCTTAAATCTGCCCTAAGCGTGGCCAACCTGGCCGAAATTGTCATCATGCGTGGTGCGCACCAGGGCCGCGAAAAGCCTGAGCGCATCAGGGCCGCCGCGATCACGCAGCGCGCCATCTTCCATTTCGGCGGCAAGCATTTCAGCATGTTCGGCCAAGGTATCGGCGGCGCGGCGCATGGCTTCGCGCGAAAGGACAAGCTGAATTTCGTCCGGAAGCATTTTCCAATCGGCGGGCTGCATGGTTTTGGTCCATTAGCTCAGCCGTTTTGGCAATGTCGTGGCGTGATGAGCGCCGTGGAGAATACCTAACCCCGGAATGGTTAATGATAAGTAAGCAAATTAGTAAACGCGCACCTTTTATTTGTAATTAAGCCTGGCGCGGCGCCCCTGCCCCGCGCCAAGCTATCGGATCAGGTGAAATTCACCTGCACCTTCCCAAGGCTATCGAATTCAACCAGCACATCGCAGGGGCCATCCAGCCAGATCGGCGGGGTGACGGACCCCAAAAACACCACCTGCCCGGCCTTAAGGCCGCCAAATTCCCGCGCGCAGTCAGAACCCGCCAACCAGGCCAGGGCCTCCAAAGGATGGCCCAGCAGATCAGCGCCCACGCCTTCGCCGCGGACCGTGCCCGCCACCGTCATGCGTCCGCGCGTCGCACCAAGATCAACGCCGCGCCAATCAGCAACGGGCGCACCCAGCACGCCGGCCGCGTGAAACACTTGGTCCGCAATCAAGGTCGGTGTGCCAAGTTCCGCCAAATCGCCATAGCGTTTTTCAACAATTTCGATAGCCGGGAACACCTCGGCCACAGCGGCCGCGACGCTTTCACGCGTATGCGCGCCATGGGGCAAATCTTGTCCGATACGCAGCCCCACTTCGCATTCCACGCCGGGGTTCAGGAAATCCGCGAAGCGGAAGCTTGCGGGTGTTGCGCGCAGCCCTTCCTTCGGCACGAAGCCGCCGGCGGGGCCCGTCAGGCCCAGGATATTCTGCATTTGCTTGGTGGTGGCGCCAATCTTGAATCCCGCCGGCGGCACGGCGCCAAGCTTGGTCGCAACCTGGTATTGCAGCTTATAGCCGGCGGCCGGTGCTGCGGGTGCGGCGGCACCCAGCGGCGCCAGCAGCTGCTTCGCGCGGCGCGTGGCGATAATGTGTTCAGCAGTATCTTGGCTCATCTAAAGCCTCCCTTTCTTTATTTAGCGCGGCCCTTGCGCACGGCCAGGGCTCCATACCGGATCAGGCTTGGCCCAAAGGGATGTATCGCGCAATTCCCGCGCCAACCCTTCTGCCATGGCCTCAAAAATCACCTTGCCCTTTTCCGCCGTGGCGGCGCGGGCATCCCCGCGCACACCCGTCACGGGCGCGCGTTCGGAAAAGGACCAGAAGCGCGTCACTGCCTGGCCTGAAGCGTCGAAATTCCCCGGCGAGACAGAATTGGCAATCTGATCCATCCGGACCTGGGAAGGATCAAGATGCAGCCACAGGCTGGTTTCCCCTTCGCAGGCATGATGAATGCCCGGTTGCGCGGTGAGGGCGGCGGCAATTTCCTTGGGCGCCACTTTGGTGATGGAAGTCGTCAGCACCGGCACGCCGAATTCATGCGCCATTTCACGTGATGCCACCGCCAGCGGCTCGATATTCCCGCCATGGGAATTGAACAGCATCAGCCGCGAAAACCCATCCGCCAGCAAAGATCGCATCACGCAGCGCAGCACACAGGCGAAGGTCGCGTAATCCAGGCTGATCGTACCGCCGAAGGGGAAGTGATGTTCGGAAAGGCCCATCCACATGGGCGGCAGCACCACGGCGGGCAAATCCGCGCAAAGCTCAGCCGCGCGAATGGCAACCGAATGGCCAATGAAACTATCGGTCCAAACCGGCAAATGCGGCCCGTGCTGTTCAAGCGCGGCAACCGGCAAGATCACCACCGCA
>CAIMVB010000017.1 GCA_903844785.1 uncultured Rhodospirillales bacterium
ATGGAAACGCTGCTGCCCTTGCTTGGCTTCGCCATCGCCACTTCGGCCACGCCGGGGCCGAATACGCTGATGGTGGCGGCATCCGCTGCCAATCACGGGCTGCGCGCGGTGGTGCCGCATGTGCTGGGCATTGCCTTTGGCTTTGCCGCCATGATCTGGCTGGCCGGGCTTGGCCTTGCCCTGCCACTGATGGCGAGCCCGCTGTTGCATGAGGTGGTGAAATGGGCTGGCGCGGCCTGGCTTGCTTGGCTCGCCTGGAAAATCGCCCGCGCCGGCGCGCCGGGGGAAGGGCCAGCGCGCCCGCCGCTCGGCTTTTTGGGCGCGGTGCTGTTCCAATGGGTTAATCCAAAAGCCTGGATGATCATCCTGGCTGCCATCCCGGCCTTCACGCGGCCGGGGGCGGATTTGCTGCCTCAAGTGAGTCTGATTGCGCTGGTTTTTGCCGCGGTAGGCGTGCCTTCGGCCGGGCTTTGGGGGCTGATCGGCGCGGGGGCGCGGCGGGTGCTGCGGCAGGGGCGGGGATTGCGCGCCTTCAACATTGCCATGGCGTTGTTGATGCTGGCGTCACTTATCCCCGCGCTGAAAAGCTGAAACGGTTACGCTTCAGCCTTCAATCACATTGGAACGCTGGCCACCGATAATCGACAGAAATTCACGCCGCGTGCTGGGGTCATCACGGAAGGCGCCAAGCATGCGGCTGGTGACCATGGTGACACCCGGCTTATGGATGCCGCGCGTGGTCATGCATTGATGCGCGGCTTCAATCACCACCGCAACGCCCTTCGGCTTCAGCACCTGTTCAATGGTATTCGCGACTTGCGCTGTCAGTTTTTCCTGAATCTGCAAGCGCTTGGCATAAACTTCCAGCACGCGCGCCAGCTTGCTGATGCCAACCACACGGCCCTGCGGCAGATAGGCGATATGCGCGCGGCCAATGATCGGCACCATGTGGTGTTCGCAATGGCTTTCCATGCGGATGTCCCGCAGGATCACCATTTCATCATAGCCATCGGTTTCTTCGAAGGACCGCGCGAGCAAATCCACCGGGTCCGTTTCATAGCCGGCGAAGAATTCCTCATAAGCGCGGGCGACGCGCGCGGGGGTATCCACCAGGCCTTCACGGTCCGGATCATCGCCGGCCCAGCGCAGCAGGGTGCGCACCGCGGCTTCGGCTTCCGCGCGGGAGGGGCGCGGTTCCAAGGTGGCATTGGCCGTGGTGAGGCCAGAGGCAGGGGTTTGAATATTCACGGAGATGGTCTTTCCAAAACGAAGACATGGCGCCGCTGGGCAGGGGGCTTGGAGGCGCCTTCGACCCCCTATGTGGGCGGTATCCGCGGAATGGCAAGGATTTGCCCCCCGCTTGGCGCCCGGGGCTGGTGCGGGTTAGCTTGTGCCCCTTAGGAACAACCAAGAAGATCCCGCCATGCTTGATGCCGTAAGCCCCCTTGCCGCCACCTCGACCGAGGCGAAGCTGTATGACGCGCTGATCATCGGCGCCGGCTTTGCGGGTATGTATCAGCTCCATTCCCTGCGGGACCGCTTGGGGATTTCCGCCCATGTGCTGGAAGCGGGCGATGGCGTGGGCGGCACCTGGTATTGGAACCGCTACCCCGGCGCGCGCTGCGATTCCGAAAGCCATAGCTATTGCTATCATTTTTCGGATGAGCTGGTGCAGGGCTGGGAATGGTCCGAACGCTATCCAAGCCAGCCGGAAATTCTGCGCTATCTGAATTACGCTGCGGATAAGCTTGATTTGAAGCGCGACATTACCTTCAAGGCGCGGGTGGTCTCAGCCAGCTATGATGAGGGCGAAAATCTCTGGCATGTGCGGACCGAACAGGGCGGGCATTACGCCGCACGCTTCCTGATCACGGCGGTTGGCTGCCTTTCTTCGGCCAATCTGCCGAAGATTGATGGCATCTCGGATTTTCAGGGCAAGTGGTACCACACCGGCGAATGGCCGCATGAAGGTGTGGATTTCTCCGGCAAGCGGGTTGGCGTGATTGGCACGGGTTCCACCGGCATTCAGGCCATTCCAGTGGTGGCCGCTGCCGCCAAGCACCTGACGGTGTTTCAGCGCACGGCAAATTATTCGATCCCCGCGCGCAATGCGCCGCTGACGGATGATTTCAAGAAATACGTGCGGGAGAATTTTGCCGAAATTCGCGATGTGATGCGCTCCACCGTCAATGGCCATCCTTGGCGCATTGCGGATCGTTCTGTTTTTGATGTTTCCGATGAAGAACGGGACAAGATTTTCGAAATGGCCTGGGAAAAGGGCGGGCTGCGCCTGCGTGCCGAATTCCGCGATGTGCTGACGAATGAGGAAGCGAATGAGGTTGTTTCAGCCTTCCTCAAGAAAAAGATCGGCCAGATTGTGAAAGACCCCGCCAAGGCCGCGATCCTTGCCGATATTGACCATGGCTTCGCCACCAAGCGCCCGCCGATCGATACCGGTTATTTTGAGACCTATAACCGCGACAATGTCGCGCTGGTGAATCTGCGCGCGGAGCCGATTGAGCGGATCACCGCGACCGGCGTGAAAACCAGCAAAGGCGAATACCCGCTGGATATCATTGTGTTTGCCACTGGCTTTGATGCCATGACCGGGCCGCTATTTAATTTGAACATCGCGGGGCGTAATGGTTTGGCTTTGCGGGATGTGTGGCGTGAAGGCCCGCGCAGCTATCTGGGCCTGCAAGTGGTGGGCTTCCCCAATCTGTTTACCGTGACCGGGCCGGGCAGCCCTTCAGTGCTGACCAATATGCCAGTTGCCATTGAACAACATGTGGATTGGATCAGCCGCTGCATCGCGGATATGCGCTCCGCCGGCCAAACCCGCATCGAAGCCAAGCCCGATGCGGTGGATGATTGGATGGTGCAGGTGCAGGAAGTGGCCAGCCGCACGCTTTTCACGAAAACGCTGCATTCCTGGTATCTGGGCGCCAATGTGCCCGGCAAGCCGCGCGTCTTCATGCCTTATATCGGCGGGATGGCGAAGTATCGGCGGATTTGTGATGAGGTGGCGGATAAGGGGTATGAGGGGTTTGCCTTGGGGGCGTGAGTCCTTTCAGACCGGTTCCAACCCCTTGGCGCGGAGCAACCCCGCATCCGCGCCTTGCACCAGAAACGCCATAAAGGCGCGCGCTGCCTCAGGCTCTGCGGCATCAGCGAAAATCGCGGCGGAGAAGGTCATCACCTCCCCAATCTCAGCGGGCAGCGTGCCGATAATGTCAATGCCGGGCACGGTCATCAATTCGCTCACTTGCTGAATGGCCAAAGCCACTTCGCCGCGCTTCAGCAATTCACCCGTGAAGCCCTGCGGGATCACGGTGGCTTTGGCATTCACTTCCGCC
>CAIMVB010000018.1 GCA_903844785.1 uncultured Rhodospirillales bacterium
GGCAGCCTGCCGATACCCGGCCGCGCGCGCGTAGTGGAAGCGGGCGATAGCATCGTCATGCCAGGCGGCATTGACCCGCATACGCATTGCCTGTGGCCGATTCCTGGGCCGGATGGGAAGCTTGATCAAACCCAGGGCGCATCCGTAGTGGGCCGCGCCGCGCTTTTCGGTGGTACCACCAGCATTCTGGATTTTGTGCGCTGGACCCATGGCAAAACCATCGAAGGCGCGATCGCAGAACGCCATGCCGCCTGGAAGGCCGATGGCTGCCCCTGCGATTACGCCTTTCACATCATGGTGGAAGGTGATCTGCCCCCCGAACTCCCTGCCCAGCTTGGGGAGGCGATTGAAGCAGGCCACGCCACCACAAAAATTTTCACGACTGACATTACGCCGTCTCGCAAAGGCCGAATGGTGGATTTCGGCGATATCTGGGAAGTGTTTCAGGTGCTCTCCCGCAAGGGTGGGCTTGGCGTGATACACGCCGAAGACAATGACATTGTCATGCATATGTACGCCAAGCTGTTCCGCGAAAACCGCGCCGGCTTTGAAAATATGGCGGAAGTGCACAATACGCTGTCAGAAGATCTTTCCTTCCGCCGCGTCATGCGCCTGGCCGAACACGTGCCCGGCACCGCGCTTTATATGATGCATGTTTCCGCCGGCAATGGCGTGCGCGCCATTCGTGATGCGCGCGCCAAGGGCCTGCCGATTTATGGTGAGTCGCTCCATCAATACATGCTGTACACAAGCGAAGATTATAAGCGCCCGAATGGGCAAATCTATCACACCTATCCATCGCTCAAATCCCAAGCGGATCAGGATGAGCTTTGGGCGGGTGCGCGCGATGGTTCGATTTCTTGTGTTGCCACCGATGAACTTTGCTGTTCGCTTGCTGTGAAAACGCAAGGCAAGCGCGTGGATGACACAACCGGCGGCAATTCAGGCGTGGAGCCGAGGGTCGCGGTCATGTACACGGAAATGGTCGGCAAGCGCGGCTTTACGCTCAGGCAATTCGTGGATGCGGTTTCCACAAATGCGGCCAAAATCATGGGCATGTATCCGCGCAAGGGCGCCATTGCCGCGGGGGCGGATGCGGATATTTGTATCCTCGATCCCAAGCTGAAGCGCATGGTGCGCGCGGAAGCGCTGCATGAAAGCGATTATACGCCATGGGAAGGGCGCCAAGTGGATGCGTGGCCCGCCATGACTATTCTGCGCGGTAAGATAATGGTGGAAAATGATCGCTGGGTGGGTGATGCCGCAGGCGGCCAATGGCTACCACGCCGCATCCCGGAGGAAATCCGCAACGCGCCCGCCGTATGAACCCTCCTGCGCTACGCGCGCTTTTGGCTGATAGCTTGGTGCTATGGGGCGTTACCGGGCGCTCGGATATTACCGATCAGGGTGTCAGGATCACCGCCAATGATTTGGTGCTGCATGTGGTGCCAGCCTCACCAGATGAATCACCAATACGGTGGTGGTTGATCCGCGAGGATCGGCGCCGGCCAGCCGCTTCCATGCTCGGGCTTTTGCGCAGCCTGCGGTATGCGCTGAACGCGACCAGCGCGGAACCGGCGCGCGCATGGGTTTCGGCAGCGCCGTGATCCCTGTTTCAGTCATCACAGGCTTTCTCGGCAGCGGTAAGACCACGCTGCTACGTTCCGTGCTGCGTGATGCCGCCTATGCCGGCAGCGCGGTGATAGTGAATGAATGGGGCGATATCGGCCTTGATCATGAATTGCTGGAAACATCGGAAGAAAACCTGCTCGGCCTTGCCAATGGCTGCCTTTGCTGCACCACACGCGGCGATTTGGCGCGCACACTGATAGATCTTGCAGCACGCCGCAGATCAGGCGCCGTCAGCTATCACCGCGTCTTGATCGAAACCTCTGGCCTCGCGGACCCTGCACCCATTCTGCACACGCTACTGGTGGACCCAGCGATTGCGGAAGGCCATCGGGTAGAGGCATTGGTGACGGTGGTGGATGCTTTGCTTGGCGCTGAGACCATCGAACGCCACCCGGAAGCGGCGCAGCAAGCCCTATTGGCGGATCGGTTGCTGCTGAGCAAAACCGATCTCGTGCCGGATACGGGGGCACTTGAAGCCCGCCTTCGCGCGCTCAATCCCGGCGCGCCCATAATGCGCGCGGTGCAGGGCGCCATTGCGCCCGATATGCTGTTCAACGCGGCCACCAAGCCAGAAAGCCTGCAAGCCTGGCTTGATGCAGTGGCTGAACCGCGTGCGCGCCATAGCGCGGGGGTGGAGACAATCTCCATCCTGCGCGAAGCCCCCCTGCCCGGCGTGGTGCTACCGCTTTTCCTGGAAGCCTTGGCCGAACATGCGGGCGATAAATTGCTGCGCATGAAGGGCATTATCCACGTTGCGGAAGCGCCGGAAAAACCAGCCGTGCTGCATGGCGTGCGCCACGTGCTGCACCCGATTGAATGGCTGGAAGATTGGCCATCGGAAGATCGGCGTTCGCGCCTTGTCCTGATTGGCCAAGGCATTCCGCAATGGTGGCCTGCGCGGCTTCTGGAAGCCTTGGAAGAAGAAGCGCGCGGCTAATCCGTCGCGCGGATCGCCGCCCAAATGCGTTCCGGCGTTGCCGGCATTTCGATATGCGTAATGCCAAGCGGGCGCAGCGCATCCACCACGGCATTGATCAGCACTGGTAGCGCGCCAACCGTACCGGCCTCACCCGCGCCCTTTACGCCAAGCGGATTGGTCTTGGTCGGCACCGGGTTGCTCTTCACCACCATATCCGGGAAATCCGCCGCGCGCGGCATCAGGTAATCCATGAAGCTTGCGGTCAGAAGCTGACCATTCGCGTCATAGCGAATATCCTCACCAAAGACTTGCCCAAGCCCCTGCGCGATGCCGCCATGGATCTGGCCCTTTAACAGCAATGGGTTGATCACCGTTCCGACATCATCGACCACCACATAGGCAACGGTCTGCGCTTCCCCAGTTTCGGGATCTATTTCCACCTCGGCAATATGGCAGCCATTGGGGAAGGTTGCATCGCCAGGGCGCGTGATCAATAAGGTAGAAAGGCCAAGCTCCTCACCCATTGGCAATTGGCCGGGGATGTAACTCCGCCGCGCCAGTGCTTCTATGCCAATGCCGCGATCCGTTCCAGCAATGCGGAATTGGCCTTCGCTGAATTCGATATCGGCTTCGGCCGCTTCCATGAAATGTGCGGCAATCTTCTTGCCGTGCGCGATGATGCGCTCTGCCGCCCCTACCAGCGCACCACCTGCCGCCATCATGGAACGTGAACCAATGGTGCCGCGGCCATGCGTGACAATATCGGTATCGCCATTGATGAAGCGAATACGCTCTGCGGGAATGCCAAGGCGTTCAGAGGCGATTTGCCTAAACACGGTTTCATGCCCCTGGCCGTGATTATGGCTACCCATCAGCAGGGTCACATTGCCGCCAGAATCAAAGCGGATTTCAGCAGCTTCTTCCAATGGCCCGCGATGCGGCCCGCCGGCGCTTTCAATGGCATTGGCAATGCCAATACCGCGCAGTTTGCCGCGCGCCTTGGCCTCAGCACGGCGCGCTTCAAAGCCGGCCCAATCGGCGGCCTTCAGCGCCATCGCCATATTCTTTGGGAAATCGCCGCTATCATAAGTATAATCAAGCCCAGTGCGGAAAGGCATCGCGTCCGGCGCGATCAGGTTCTTCTCACGCAGCGCAATGCGGTCAATGCCCATTTCATCCGCGGCAAGGTCAATGATGCGTTCAATGGCGTAAATCGCCTCAGGCCGCCCGGCGCCACGATAGGGCGCAGTTGGCTGGGTATGCGTGAAAATGCAGCGCACTTCAGTGAAGATATGCGGTGTGCGATAAACGCCCGCGAGCCCGCCGACATTATTGGTCGCTGAAACTGGCCCCTGCCAGGCCAGATAAGCGCCGACATTGCAAAGTGTGTGCACACGAAAGCCCAGAAACGTGCCATCCGCCGCCAGTGCCAATTCCGCGCTTGAGGCATTATCGCGCGCATGGGTATCGGCCAGGAAGCTTTCTGTGCGCGTTGCCGTCCAGCGCACCGGGCGGCCCAAAAGCTTCGCGCCATGCAGCGCCAACACATATTCCTGAAACGGGCTTTCCTTCATGCCAAACCCGCCGCCAACATCGGGCGAGATGATGCGCAGCCGATTGCTTGGTATCTTCAGCGCGTATTCGGCGATTTCATTACGCATCACATGCGGCAATTGTGTGCCAGTGGTCAGTGTATAGCGTTCTTCCACCGGGTCATAACTCGCCAACGCATTGCGCGGTTCCATGGGATTGGCGGAAACCCGCGTGATGCGGAAATCAAACCGCGTGACATGCGCCGCGCGCGCAAAGGCCGCTTCCACTGCCGCCGCATCGCCCAGGCGGAAAAGTACGCTTTCATTCTCCGGCGCCAGATCCGGCCAGAGTCGCGGCGCTTCAGGCTTGATCGCTTCCGCCACATCCGTCACCGCCGGCAGCGTTTCATATTCAACAATGATGGCTTCGGCAGCATCCTGCGCCGCCGCGCGTGATGTGGCGATCACCGCCGCCACCGCGTCACCCACATAACGCACCTGCCCCATGGCCAGCATGCGCCAGGGCGTTTGCGCCAAAGGCGAGCCATTTCTTTGCAGCCGCGGCGTGATGCAGCGCAGAACGCCAAGTTCTTCGATATCCTCTGGCGTCAGCACCAGCAGCACGCCTGGCATGCTGCGCGCCTTGCTCACATCAAACCGCGTGATCCGCGCAGAAGCATGGGGCGAACGCAGCATGACAAGCTGCGCGGTGTCAGCACCCGCCAGATCATCCACATAGCGCCCCTGCCCGCGTAAAAAGCGCTTATCCTCCACGCGCCTGACTGGGGCGCCGATGCCGGTTCCTCTCATGGTGGCGGGGATGTCATTCATGGCTAGGCCTCTCATTGAAGCATAAGCTCATAGACAGGGCGGCGCTTCGTCAATCCCGCCCGGCCAGCATCCTCACGCGGCAGGCGTCAACTCGGCTGCAAATTAAGCCGACGAATAATGTTGCCCCAATTCTCCACCTCAGCGGCCATAAAGCTTTTCAACGCCTCTGGCGCTATTTTGCGGATTTCCAAACCTTGCACCGCCAATTGCTGGGCAAGCCCTGGTTCAGCAAGCACTTCCTGAAGCGCGGCGTTGACGCGCGAAATCACCTCATCCGGCACGCCGGCCTTGGCGCCCAGCATGAACCATACGGAAAGATTAAAGCCGGACAGCGTTTCAGAAAGCGCCGGGATGTCGGGTGCCAGGCTTGAACGTGCCGCCGTTGTCACCGCCAAGGCGCGCACACGGCCTTCACGCGCTTGCACCAAAGCCTCACCTAAATCGGCAATAGTATAGGAAATGCGCCCCGCCGCGCATTCATTGGTTGCTTCCGGCTGGCCGCGATAGGCAACCTCCAAAGCCTCAAACCCCGCGATATTGGCCATCAGCGCGCCCACAACATGGCGGCTTGGCGCGCCATGGCCGAAGCTCAATTGCCCCGGCCGCGCCTTGGCATAGGCGAATAATTCCGCGGCACTCCGCACCGGCAGGCGCGGATCGCAAATCAGCAAATAAGGCGCTTCCGCCACCATGCCGATCGGCACCAGATCGCGCAGCGGATGATAGGGTAGATCCTTGATCATATGCGGCGCGCTGGCGCCGGTGGAAACGCCAATCATCAGCAGCGTATGGCCATCGGCCGGCGCACCTAACACGGCGCGAATACCGATCACGCCCTGCCCGCCACCGCGATTATCCACAACCACTGGCTGGCCCAGACGTTGCGCTAAGCCAGGCGCGTAGAGCCTAGTCAGGATATCGGTCTGCGTGCCGGCGGGAAATGTCACCACAATGCGAATGGGCTTGTCCGGCCAGGCGGCGCGCGCGGCCGGTGCTGTCAGGATCAGTGGTGCGGCCAGCAAGCCGCGGCGGGCGAGGTTCATGGCGCTTCTTTCCTTGGTCTTGTGAACCTCATCGGATCACGACCAAGGGGAGCGATGCAAGCGCCGGTAGTTTTCAGCCTACCATTTCTTCCAAATCGGCCGATGCTGGAACAGCGGCCGGGCATTGTGCTGCTGATGGTGCCGATGATGTCGGTGCGATTCCCAAGAACGGTAGCCATGGCCGTAAGGCCGATAAGCTGGGCCGCGATAAGGCGCATGGCCATATCCGCTGTAACCATAGCCATAGGATGGCTGGTAATAACCATCACTGGCCAGGCAACCGCCCAGCGTCAATAAAAGCATCACCAAGGAAAACGGTAAAATCAGCAGGCGCATCCGACACCCCCTTTGATCCCTTTGGATCAGGAAGATGTAATCACGCCTCCATGTCCGCCGCTGGGCGGGATCAAGGCATTTTCATGATGAGCGCAGGATCAGCGGCGTAGTTCAACCGTGCATTGCCGCGCAAAATCCCGTTCCGACAGCATCCAATCCTGCGTCCCGGTAAAGCGCGCCACGCTATCGGCCCCCAGGCGTCCTTCATAACGCGCGCGATAGTGAAAGCCCCGCCCGGAAGACCCGCCTTGCAGCAGTAGCGCACCATCCGCCGCAACGCGCCCTTCGCCCCGTTCCCAAGCGCCTGTACGGGCGCCGGAAGCGGAAAGCACCGGGCGTTCATATTTCGCAACGGCACCTTCCACGCGCAAAGTGAAAGGCGCGGCGAGCGGTGTTTGCGTAATGCCTTCCACCACATCGCAGGTGAGCCTGCCTTGCCAAACACCCTGAAAACCCTGCGCCGCCAGAGGACCGGCGGCGCAAAGCAAGACGGCAAGGAACAGAAAGCGGATCACTGATCCGCGTAGCAATGGGTTTCAGCCCCGCCACCCGGATGGGTCACGGCACCAAGATAGGCAGGGCCCACGAGTTGCGCGTATTTCCACAGAACGCCGGAATTGTAATCGGTCTTGCGCGGCTTCCATTCAGCGCGGCGCTTGGCCAATTCCTCATCGGAAAGCGCCACATCAATCGTGCCCTTGCCGGCATCAATGATGATCTTGTCGCCATCACGCAGCAGCGCAATCGGCCCGCCCACCGCCGCTTCCGGGCCGACATGGCCGATGCAGAAGCCACGCGTCGCACCCGAAAAACGCCCATCGGTGATCAGCGCCACCTTATCCCCCATGCCCTGACCATAAATGGCCGAGGTGGTGGAAAGCATTTCCCGCATGCCAGGACCGCCCTTCGGGCCTTCATAGCGCACGA
>CAIMVB010000019.1 GCA_903844785.1 uncultured Rhodospirillales bacterium
AAAGCGCCCGTCAACGCGCCGCAGGGAAAGCCCAAGCGCGGCCGAACGCGCACGCGGTGATGGCAGCACAAACAAGCGGCCATCGTAGAATTCCGCATTGGATGTCGCGATCAGGCTTTCATGCCGGCTGCGATAATGCCAGCGCAGCATGGCCGATGGCAGGCCGCGCGCATTGCAAAGCCCGAGAATGCTTTCCACATCCCGCGCCGCGACAACACCGGCAGTATTTTCAGCGGTTTCTTCGCCTTCCTCACCCGTCATGCGCTGAAAAAAGCGCGTGGGCGGCATTTGCTTGTCGTCACCCACCACCACCACCTGCCGGCAGCGCGCAATGGCGCCGAGTGCATCCACGGGCTCCACCTGGCTCGCTTCATCAATGACCAGCAGATCAAAGGAAAGCCCGGGCTTCAGCCCATGCGGGGGGCTCAGGAATTGCGCGACCGAAAGCGGGCTCATCATGAAAATCGGCTTGGCTTTTTGCACTGCCTGGGAAGCGCGCAAAAGCAATTCGCGCACCGGCAAATGGCCGCGCTTCTTTTCCATCTCTCCGCGCAGAACCGTCATCCCCGGCGCGCCATCGCGCACTTCCTTCACGCGCTGCGCATGGGCATAGGCCGCTTCCGCACGAGTCAGCGTAATGCGTGCCCGATCGGCTTCGCGGAAATCCTCCACCAACTGGTCCATCGCAGCGACATCGAAGGTAGCGAGTTCCGGGTGCTGCGCCATGGCTGCGCGGAGCAAGCCTTCATGCAGCGCGAAGGAAAACACATCCTCCGCCGCTTCGGGCGCCACACGGCCATCAGTCAGGCGCTCCAGCAAGGGCTCGAACCCCGCAGCCGAAGCAGCGGCACGGCGCCAGCCACGCCAGATATCTAGTGCTTCCGGCGCCGCTGCCCAATCGCCTAGCCTTGCGGTAAGCGCAGCGAAGGACGGTTCATCGGTGCCAAAGGCAATTTGCATATCAAGCTTTGTGGCCTGCTGCAGTTCCTGCAACGCAGCCAGCGCTGATTCCAGCGGCGCGGCTTCGGATGGCTTGGCGCCATTGGCGAGCGCCGTCAGCGCAGCCGCGCCATGTGTCTTGCGCCACGCCAGCAAGGCGGCCAGCGCCGCGGGATCGCTCGCCTCTTGCTGCCAGAGCGTGCCGAAAGCCGCGCGGCCCAAGGCATCGCCCTTGCGCAAGGCTTCGCGCGCGGCCTGCCCTGCAAGCGCGGCATCAAGCGCCGACAGCGGGTTTTCCGCATCACGCGCAACAAGTGCCGCAAGCGCCTTGGCATCACGCCGTGCACCGGACAGAAAGCCGAAAACACCGCCCGCTTCGGCAAGCGTGGCGCGCGCTTCCGCAATGCCCGTAACATCCAATGCACCCGTCAAAAGCTGAGGATCGGCCTTGGCTTTGCGCAAAGCGGTGAGCGTCTGCACCAGGGCCTCCAGCGGCGCCAGATCGCCCACCCAGGCTTCGTGCTTCAGCGACGCCGCATCATGCGTCGGTGCTGCAAGCAAGGCCGGGCGTAGGCCAAGCGCCGCCCTCGCGGCAGTAGTGCCAACCGCCGCACCGGCTGCGGCAAACGCACGGATCCAACCAGGCAGCCGCCCCAGCAACCGATCCGCATCGGCGGGGCCGATATCAGCCATGACGCCGCGCCAGGGGCTTTGCGCGCCGCCTTCTGCCGCATAGCCGGCCAACAGCTTGATCGCATCGCGCCGCGCTTCAATCGCCGCCGCATCCCATTCCGTAGCGTTCACGGAAAAATCCGGCGCCGCAACACCGCGTTGGCGCAAGCCAACCAGCGCGCCAATCACCTGATGCAGCGCAAGGCCCGAAGCGCCAACCGTTCCGCGCATCGCCGCCGCATGGCGATTGATCCGCCCGCGCAGCGCCCCCAGGCGGCGCACCACCGCGTCGCGTTCCGGCTTGGGCGGCATGGGCAGGGAAAGTGTCGCGCGCAATTCATCCAAAACCGCGCGCTTCGATTGCTTTTCCGAATGCAATTCCAGGCAGGCAGCGCCAAGGCCAATACTCTCCAGCCGGCGCTTCACCACTTCAAGGGCAGCGAGTTTTTCGGCCACGAACAAAACGCTTCGCCCATCCAACACCGCCTGGGCGATGATATTGCTGATGGTCTGGCTTTTGCCGGTGCCGGGCGGGCCCTGGATCACCACATGCCCGCCGCGCCGCACGGCTTCCGCCGCCAAAGCCTGGCTGCCATCCACATCCATGACATGATCCAAGCGCTCCACCGGGATTTCCACATCCACATCGGCGTCATCGGGAAACACGGGCGGGATCGAAAGCGCCTCGCCACCCACCAGCGCGCGCACCATGGGGTGATCGGCAAGGCCCGGGTTTTCCTCAGGCCCCAGGTCGCGCCACATCAGGAATTTGGCGAAAGAAAAAAGCCCAATCGCCAGCGCATCCGCATCCACGCGCCAATGCTCACGCTCAGACACCAGCGCTGCGACGGCTTCCGCCCAGGCGGTTGGCGTATAGGCCTCAGCATCGAAATCCGGCAGCGTGGCCTTGAAATTCACCTTGAGCATTTCGCGGAGCGATAGATTCTCCGCGATATCCCCCCCTGCCCCGCGCAGCTTGAAATTCTGCGAAACCCCTTCGCGTTCCAAGGCCACCGGCAGCAGCGCCAGCGGCGCGCGCCGTTCGGTCTCAGGCGTCGCGGGGTCACGCCAGATCAGCGCACCAAGCGCCAAATAGAGTGTGGGCACGCCGGTTTCTTCGCGGGCCGTGCGTGCATCCTGCATGATGTCGCGCAGCCGGCGCACAAGGTCTGTCGGCGGCAATTGCAC
>CAIMVB010000020.1 GCA_903844785.1 uncultured Rhodospirillales bacterium
ATCTCAGAGGGGTTTCCCATCCCCCTGAGGAAAAGCAATATAGTGATTGAGACTGGAAATTCCTAATGTTTTCATGCCGGGAGCCGCGATTTTTTTGCCCCTCCCCTCAAGTGTCAGGCCGGCCTGACAAATGAGGCTCTCAACCCGTGGACGCTATGCCGTCATGGCGCTGGTTGAAATGGCCCGCCGAGAGGCCGCCCGGCCAGACCCTTTGGAGGCCAAGCCGGCCTCCATCGCTGAAATCGCCGCCGCCCAGCATCTCTCTGCCGCTTATCTTGAGCAGCTTTTTGGCCGACTACGCCGCGCTGGGCTGGTGGAATCGGCGCGCGGGCCTGGGGGCGGCTATCGGCTGCTGCCGGCGCCGGAGCGTATCACCATCGCCGCCATCATAGATGCGGTGGAAGAACCGATCTCGGCCACACGGTGTGAGGAAGGGAACCCCGGCTGCCTCGCGGGGCAGCGCTGCGAAACCCATGATCTTTGGGCGGAATTGGGCGGTCAAATCCGGCTTTTCCTGGCAGGCGTAACCCTGGCCGATGTGCTGGCCGGGCGCGTGCTGGGCCGTGCCGCCGCACCCCTGCCAGCTGGCTGAGCGCGCCATGTCCCGCCTTTACCTGGACGCCAATGCAACCGAGCCGATGCGCCCGGAAGCCGTCTCTGCCATGGCGGAGGCTTTGGCCCTGCCAGGCAATCCTTCTTCCGTCCATGCCGAAGGCCGCGCCGCGCGGCGGGTTTTGGAAGAAGCGCGAGAGGTGATTGCGACACGCTTCGGCGCGCGCGGGCGGGATCTGGTATTCACCTCGGGCGGGACAGAAGCCAATGCGCTCGCCATCCGTGGCCTTGCCGCCGGGCGGCGTGTGCTGCTGGGCGCGACAGAACACCCCGCCGTGCTGGCCGCTGCCGGACCGGATGCTGATGTGATCCCCGTGCTGGGCGATGGGACCCTGGATTTGGCGGCGCTGGAAGCGGCTTTGGTATCCGGTGGCCCCGCTTTGGTCGCGGTGATGGCGGCCAATAATGAAACCGGTGTGCTGCATCCCGTTGAATCGATTTCAGAAACCTGCCGGCGTCATGGCGCGCTTTTGCATGTGGATGCGGTGCAAATGCCGGGGCGCCTTCCTTTTACCCTGGGTGCGGCTGATTCCATGGCGCTTTCCGCCCATAAGATGGGCGGCCCCAAGGGCGTGGGCGCCTTATTGCTCCGCCCCGGTCTGGACCCGGCGCCACTTTTGACCGGCGGCGGGCAGGAATCCGGCCGGCGCGGCGGGACCGAGGCTTTGCCCGCCATTGCCGGCTTCGCCGCCGCCGCTGCCTGCCCCTTGCCCGAAGGCTTGGCCGCGATGCGCGATGCCATTGAAATCGGCGTGAAGGCCCTGGCGCCAGAGGTGATCATCGCAGGCAGCGGCGCGCCCCGCCTGCCCAATACCACCAGCCTGATCCTGCCCGGCGTGGCGGCGGAAACCCAGGTGATTGCGCTGGATTTGGGGGGTGTGGCGGTTTCCGCCGGCGCGGCCTGCTCATCCGGCAAGGTGCGCCAATCCCATGTGCTGGCGGCGATGGGCTATGGCGCGGAAGCGGCCTGCGCGATCCGCGTTTCGCTGCCCTGGAATGCGCCAGAAGATACGCCGGCGCGGTTTTTGGCGGCTTGGGAGGTGATGCGGGGGAGGCTTATTGCCCACAGGCGCTGAAAACAGCCAAAGGGGTCTGGCCCCGCGCCTGCTTAAGGCCCATCTTCACCCCCCATGAGCCTGCCCAACCAACCCATCTATTTGGATAACCATGCCACCACGCCGGTTGACCCGCGCGTGATCCAGGCCATGCGCCCCTTTTGGGAAGCGCAATTCGCCAATCCCGCCAGCGCCGAACACGCCATGGGCCGGGTGGTCGCCGAAGCTGTGGAAACCGCGCGCGAACACATCGCTGAATTGATCGGCGCGAGTGCCGCCGAAATCATCCTGACCTCAGGCGCGACGGAAGCGAATAACCTCGCCATCAAAGGCGCCGCGCGCTTTGCCGCAAGCCAGGGCGATCCGCGCCGGCGCATCATCACGGTCGCGACCGAACATAAATGCGTGCTGGAATCGGTGCGCGATTTGGCGCAGGAGGGGTTTGAACCCGTCATCCTGCCCGTCGGCGCCGATGGGCTTTTGGACCCTGAAGTGCTGCGTGCCGCCTGTGATGAGAACACGCTGCTGGTTTCCGTCATGGCGGTGAATAACGAAATCGGGGTGATCCAAGATCTTGCTGCACTTGGCGCCATCGCCAAGGAAGCGGGGGCCGCCTTTCATACGGATGCCGCCCAGGCGGCGGGGCGCATTCCCTTGGATGTCGGGGAAATCCAGGCCGATCTGATGTCGCTGTCGGGCCATAAGGTTTATGGCCCGCGCGGCATTGGCGCGCTTTATGTCCGCCGCCGGCCGCGCATGCGCCTGGCCCCCCTGTTTTCCGGGGGCGGGCAGGAAAGGGGCCTGCGTTCCGGCACGCTGCCCGCGCCTTTGGTGGTGGGGTTTGGGGAGGCCTGCCGGATTGCCGCCATCGAGGGCTTGCTCGATTCCGGGCGCATCGCCGGCCAGCGAGAGATTTTCCTGAACAAGCTCCGCGCCGAAATCCCGGGACTGCGCGTGAATGCCGAAGCCGCCCCCAGGGTTTCCGGCAATCTCAACCTCACCTTCCCGGGCGGCGTTACCGCCCAGGCCCTTATGGCCGGCGCGCCGCATGTCTGTGTTTCCACCGGGTCTGCCTGTTCCTCGGCGGAAATCGAACCATCCTATGTGCTGCAAGCCATCGGGCTTGAACCGGCGGCGGCGCGGGCCACCTTGCGGATTGGGATGGGACGCTTTACCTCGCCCGCCGAAGCGGAACTTGCCGCGGCAAGCCTTGCCGCCGCTTGGCACCGCGTAGCCTCCGCAACAGACAAGGCCAGTCATTAGCCATGCCGAAAATGGTATTCGTTGAACGTGACGGAACGCGCAAAGAAGTGGAAGCGCCGCTTGGCCTTTCCGTCTTGGAAATCGCGCATCGCAATAGCGTTGATATTGAAGGCGCCTGCGAAGGCTCGCTCGCCTGCTCCACCTGCCATGTGATTGTGGATGGTGAATGGTTCGGCAAGCTGACCAAGCCGACAGAAGATGAGGAAGATATGCTCGACCTCGCCTTCGATCTGCAAGAAACCAGCCGCCTGGGTTGCCAATTGATCATGACGGATGCGCTGGATGGGCTGGTGGTGAAGCTGCCCGCCGGGTCGCGCAACGCGGGCGGCTGAGGCATGGCCGCGCCATGGGATGAATTCGGCGCGGAAGGCGGCTTGTTTCGCAAGCTGTCGGCTGCGTCTGCGACCGAATGGCGCGATTATACTTGGCATCCCTTCGTGCAATCGCTTTCGGCTGGCACACTGCCGCTCAAGGCGTTTCAGCATTACCTGATCCAGGATTATCTGTTCCTGATCCATTTCGCCCGCGCCAAGGCTTTGGCCGTGCTGAAGGGCGAAAGCCTGGCCGCGATGCGCGACAAGGCCGCCGCTGTGTTGGCCATTTTGGATGAAACCAAGCTCCATCTGAAATACTGCGCCGAATGGGGGCTTTCAGAATCGGACGTGGTGAGTGTGCCGGAAACGGCCGAGACGGTTTCCTACACGCGCTGGGTGCTGGATCGCGGCTATGCCGGCGATATTCTGGATTTGGAAGTGGCGTTGGTGCCCTGCACGGTGGGCTATGCGCAGGTGGCGCTCCGCATCCTGGCGGACCCAGCGCGCCAGCGCGATGGCAACCCGTATCAGTCCTGGATTGATACCTATGGCGCCGCTTCCTATCAGGAAATGGCGCATGCTGCGGCGCGGCGGATTGATGCGCTGGGTGTTTCCCATGGTGGCGAAGCGCGCTTTGCCCGCTTGGCGGCGGATTTCGCCGAAGCAGCACGGTTGGAGCAGCGCTTCTGGCAGCAGGGGCTTGATGCGGTGGGGCGGAGCTGAAGATGCGCGTGCTGGTGGCCATGTCTGGCGGGGTGGATAGCAGCGTGGTGGCTGCGCTGCTCCAGGAAGCCGGGCATGAGGTGATTGGCGCCACCTTGCAGCTTTATGATCATGGTGCCGCCTTGCAGAAAAAAGGCGCCTGTTGCGCCGGGCAGGATATTCTGGATGCGCGGCGCGT
Source organism: uncultured Rhodospirillales bacterium (assembly GCA_903844785.1). Taxonomy (GTDB): domain Bacteria; phylum Pseudomonadota; class Alphaproteobacteria; order Acetobacterales; family Acetobacteraceae; genus Neoroseomonas. Next base: position 4,146 of record CAIMVB010000020.1, read on the forward strand.
GGCCGATAAGCTTGGCATCGCCCATTACGTGCTGGACCGCGAAGAGATTTTCCGCCGCGATGTGATGCGTGATTTCGCCGATAGCTATGCGCGCGGTGAAACCCCCGTGCCCTGCATTCGCTGCAACCAGACGGTAAAATTCCGTGACATGGTGGCGATGGCCGAGGATTTGGGCTGTGAGGCTTTGGCCACCGGCCATTATGCCCGCCGGATCGAAGGCCCGCATGGCGCGGAATTGCACCGCGCGGTCGATCCTGAACGGGACCAAAGCTACTTCCTGGCTGCCACCACAAGCGCGCAGCTTGCGATGGCGCGTTTTCCTTTGGGTGACATGCCAGACAAAGCGACCGTGCGCGCCGCCGCCGCGCGGCTCGGCTTGGCGGTGGCGGAAAAGCCCGATAGCCAGGATATCTGCTTCGTCCCCGCCGGGCGCTATGACGCGCTAGTGGGCAAGCTGCGCCCGGATGCCGCTGAGCCTGGCGAATTCATCCATGCCGATGGCCGCGTTTTGGGCCAGCATGGCGGGGTTTCCGGCTTCACCGTGGGTCAGGGGCGCGGCCTTGGCCAGGCTTCCTGGGATGGCGAGGAAAAGCTTTACGTCGCGGCGGTGGATGCACCCAAGCGCCGCATTGTGCTGGCCCCGCGCACCGGGCTTGAGCGGCGGGACGCCGAGGTGGGTGAGGTGAACTGGCTGATCCCCCCGCCCGCCGCGCCGCTCCGCTGCGCTGTGAAGCTCCGCGCCCGCGAAGTGCCCCGCGCGGCGGAGGTGACCTGGGATGCGGGGGCAGGGCTATTGCGCGTGGTTTTGGACGAACCAGGCGTCATCGCGCCCGGCCAGGCCTGCGTGATGTATGACGGCGACCGGGTTTTGGGCGGCGGCTTCCTACGCACGCGGCTTCCGGTTGACACTGACCGGGCAGCGGCCTAACTCCCCGTTCCGAATTGGCGGCGTAGCTCAGCTGGTTAGAGCACGGCACTCATAATGCCGGGGTCAGCGGTTCAAGTCCGCTCGCCGCTACCAAGCATCCTTTTAACATAATTAGTTGCTGCGTTGCCCGTGTCAGCGCAGAGCGAAGGTTCTGGCCGCTGGGTAACCAAATAGGGGACCAGATGCCCTCGGCGCTTCCGACCCTAGCCGACCTTCCAGACCACGAGTTCCGCTCGCGTGAAAGGCCGGGTTTTTGGTCAGAATGGCCCTGGCAAAGTCTGGGCAGGTTTTTGGGTTCGGGTAGCATGAAACCCTTCACGATTTCAGGTCTCCCCCTTCCTTGTGCAACTGCGCAACTATGCAACCCTTGGCTGGGCCTTTCAGGGGAGCAGTTGCCCGGTTGCGGAAGAGTGTCTGGCTGGCAGGCCAACCCATCAGGTCATCAGCAACATCACCGGAAGCCTTAGCGCAAGGCCCTAGCATCACTTGCTCGAAAAGCTGGCCACAGAGATCGAGCGCATCAGGGCAGCCGAAGCTTTATTTGGATATGTTTGGCTTACCTGGCAGAAAAATATCTCCGACCATTTTTGTTGCCACATCAGCGGCCTCGAGAAGTGACCCCTGACTGAGGTGCGCATAGCGTTGTGTGGTATGAGAGCGCGCGTGACCTAGAATGCGTTGCACTTCGTATAGAGACCTTCCGCCATTGATTAAAAAACTGGCAAAGGAATGGCGAAGGTCGTGAATTCTTAAATCATTTAAGCCTGCTTTTTTCCGCGCATTATCCCAGCCGCGATGCAGGCTGGTGAAGGCCTTGCCTGTAGAGGGATTCGCAAACAAAAGGGCCTGGTCGTCACGATGCGGAATGGTCTTCAAAAGAGCCATCATGCCATCCGAGAGCGGCACGTGGCGCGCCTTGCCGGATTTGCTTAAAGGGATACGCCAAACTCTGCGTTCAAGATCGAAATCTACCCATCGCGCACCCAACACCTCCTGTTTACGGGTCCCTGTCAATAACAGCATCGCCACGATGTGCTTGAGAAGTTTATTATCGCTCTGCTGCAACACAGTATTAAGTTTGACTGCTTCTGCATGAGAAAGGAAACGTTCGCGCTTATTATTTTCTTGAAACAAACTGATACCCTTGCATGGGTTTTCCTTAACGCCTGGGACTTCCCATTTCAAAGCCATGCTAAAGACATGCTGCAGCAGGATCACTAATCGATTGGCCGAACTTGGCGCAGCACCAAGGGCGCGGCGTTCAAGCAGCATTTCCTGAATTTGCGAGCGTTTGATTTCATCCATGTAAACTGCGCCAAAACGTGGCTGCAGGTGGTTTTTGAGAAGGCTTAACTCGGTGCGTAAGGACCGTTTGTAGGAAGCGACGTAGGGCACATATTGCTTCTGTAAAAATTCATTTAGGGTCATCACCTTTCGGGATATTATCTTCGCCTCGGACGGGTCCTCACCTGCTGCGCGCTTTGCGCGCGCTCTATCAGCCAGCCTACGGGCCATTTGCAAACTGATATCACGGGTATCCCCAAGCCGCATTTGCCGGGTTGTACCCCTGTCAGACTGGTACCGCAGATAGAAGGTTTTGCCGGCAGGCCGCACCTCTAACATCAGCCCCTTGGTGTGGGTATCGAATAGGTCTAATTTCCTTTGTGCGGCAGGACATTCCGCCTGCCTGACGCTTGCTGCTGTAAGCAGAACTTTGGGCATCTAGGGGGTCCTTAGATCATTTTTTTCGATCAAGACCGAAATCCCTAGCACCATGGCGTAGGACATGTACGCAGCATAACGAAATTGTTATTTTTATAATATCATATATTTTCTGAAAACACAAAGTAACACAAAAAATATATATAAAAAGTATATGCGAGAGAGCCCCGCACGAGTTGTTGCAGCGCAAAAAATTATGCCGCCCGTAGGACTATCGTAGCTCAATTTTCGATCATGCTCAGCGCCGCTGACCATTCGGATAAACAACAACAACCATTTCAAAACCGCGCCTTTGGCCGCTAGGCTGAAGTTAATAAAAAACTTCTGAAGCCTTGTTTTTTCGGGGATTCTCCCAGAAAGCACCGCCCGAAACATCGCCCCCAACCACCCCCTGCGCTTGCCCTATTTTAAGCTGCTTTTTGCAGGGTCATTTCAGAATGAGCGTTTTGCGATTGCCAGCAAAAATCCTTTTTCTCCGCTGCAATGAGTAGGAATAGCGTAGGAAAAATAGAAATCCGGCTGGATAAATTCCTTTTAAATCATTGAATCAAATTGAAATCCAATTTCCGCGGAGTCTCAGAGTTACTGAACAACGCGATATTCAGATCCTCAGTGCGCCTATTCAAAAATCAGGGCTGCGACAGAGGGCTGGAAGGAGGGTTGGCACCGAACCCTGAGGGAGATACCCGCTTATGACCGCTACTTCTGATCTGATTCAAAAAATCTACATTGGCTATTTCGGCCGCGCCGGTGACCCTGCGGGGTTGAATTACTGGGTTGAGCGGTCTGCGGGTGGCATGAGTGACGCGGACATTGCCCAAAGCTTCTC
>CAIMVB010000021.1 GCA_903844785.1 uncultured Rhodospirillales bacterium
GCTTCCGGATTGGTGCGCACCAGCAGGAAGATCCAATCGGCATATTGCGCCAAGGTCGTCCAGGTTTTCTGCCCATTGACGATGTAGTGATCCCCTTCGCGCACCGCCCGCGTTTTCAGCGAGGCAAGGTCAGACCCTGCGCCGGGTTCGGAAAAGCCCTGGCAGAACCAAAGATCAAGATTGGCAAGCTTCGGCAGGAAGAACTTCTTCTGTTCTTCGGTGCCGAAGGCGATCAGCACCGGCCCCAACATATTGCAATTGAAGCCAAGCGGAATCGGCGCCGGCGTACCCTGCAATTCTTCCAGCAGGATGAAGCGCTTGATGGCAGACCAATCCTTCTGGCCACCCCATTCCGCCGGCCAATGCGGCACGCACCAGCCCTTGGCATTCAGCTTCTTTTGCCAATCCACCTGCATTTGCTTGGTGGGGGTGCGGCCCGCCGCCAAGCGTTCCCGCGTATCGGCAGGCAGGTTGGCGTCAATCCAATCGCGTACTTCCTGGCGGAAGGCGCGTTCCTCATCCGTGAAACGTAGATCCATCGCTCTTTCCCCTTATGTCTTATTGCCGCAGGGCGGCATCAAACCTTGGATTTGCCCATGGCCGCGAAGCTACCGCCCTCATCGGCCAGTTTTTCGATCAGCGCTGCGGGGCGCAGATTTTTGTCGCCCGTCGCTTCAGCATATTTGTTCAGCTTGTCGCGCACCGCCTTGAGGCCCTGCGTATCCGCCCAGAACATCGGCCCGCCGCGCCAAGCAGGCCAGCCGAAGCCACTGGTGAAGATCACATCAATATCAATCGGGCGCGATGCAATGCCTTCTTCCAGAATGCGTGCGCCTTCATTCACCATGGGCAGCAGCAGGCGTTCCAGAATTTCATCGGCTTCAATCTTGCGCCGACGCACCTGCATCTTTTCCGCGACATCCAGAATAATGCGCTCCACTTCCGGATCTGGCAGGCGGTTGCGCTTTTCATCATACATGTACCAGCCTTTGCTGGTTTTCTGCCCGAAGCGCCCAGCGGCCACTACGGCATCCGCAATTGGCGCCACCGTGCCGCGCGCCTTACGCACCGCCGCGCCAATATCAAGCCCGGCAAGGTCACCGGTCGCGAGCGGCCCCATGGCCATGCCATAGCCTTCCATCACGCGGTCAATATCCTGCGGCAGGCAGCCTTCCAGCAGCAGCTTCTCCACCTGCGGTGTGCGCTTGCCAGTCATGCGATTGCCGACAAAGCCATCGCAATTGCCAACCAGCACCGGCAGCTTGCCGATCTTTTTGCCGAATTCGGTCGCGGTCGCGATCGCAACCGGATTGGTCTTGGACCCGCGCACATTCTCCAACAGCCGCATCACATTGGCGGGGCTGAAGAAATGCATCCCCATCACCCATTCGGGCCGCGATGTCGCATTGGCAATCTGGTCAATATCCAAGGTCGAGGTATTGGAAGCCAGCACAATCCCAGGCCGCGCTGCCTTATCCAGCCGCGCGAAGACCTGCTTCTTCACATCCATATTCTCGAACACCGCTTCAATCACCAGATCGGCTTCGCCCACGGTTTTTTCGAAATCGGTCGAACCGCTCAGCAATGCCCGGCGCTTTTCATATTCGGCCTGAGACAAGCGGCCAGACGCGACAGTACGCTGCCAATTCGCCTCACAACGTTGCAAGCCCTTGGCCAGGGCGTCATCCGTCATTTCCACAATGGTGACGGCAACGCCAAAATTCGCGGCACTCATCGCAATACCGCCACCCATGGTGCCGCCGCCGATCACGACAAGCTTGCCCACGGGCAGCACTTGAGTATCAGCGGGCAAGCCCGGCACGCGCTGCGCTTCGCGTTCACCGAAGAAAATATGGCGAAGCGCCTTGGATTGTTCGCCCGCCACCAAGCTTGCGAATAAATCCCGTTCCTTTTGCAAGCCTTCTTCGAAAGGTAGCGTAAAGGAAGCGCGCACCGCTTCCACACAGCCCTTTGGGCTTTCCTGACCGCGCGCGCGCTTCAGCAAAGCGCCCGCAGCCGCATCAAACGCCACCATATCCTGGCCTGCGATCTTATCCGTGCGATTGCGCGCCAAAGTGAAAGTCTTGCCGAGATTGGCACGCGCGAAAGCAACCGCACCAGCTTCCAAATCACCTTCAATGATCGCATCCACGAAGCCGAGCTTATGCGCCTCGCTCGCCTTGATCGGGTCGCCGGAGACGATGATTTTCAGCGCCGCTTCCGCCCCGATCAGGCGCGGCAGACGCTGCGTGCCGCCCGCGCC
>CAIMVB010000022.1 GCA_903844785.1 uncultured Rhodospirillales bacterium
ATGGAGGAAATTGGTGGTGCCATCCAAGGGGTCCACCACCCAGCGCCATTCCCAATCATCGCCACCCGAAGCGCCCGATTCTTCCATCAGGAAGGCAAAGCCCGGCCGGGCCTTGGACAATTCTTCCTTCAGGGTCTGTTCGGCGCGAAGATCCGCGGTGGAGACAAAATCCGAAGGTCCCTTCACGCTGACTTGCAACTGCTCCACCTCCCCAAAGTCGCGCAAAAGCCGGCGGCCAGCCTTTTGAACGGCGGCCGTTACAACCTGCAAGGCCGGGGAAAGGCGGGCGGAAAGCGGGGGCATGATACAAGTCCTCAAACATCAAAAGCGCAGTTGGGGGTTAACGCAGAAACGCAGAAAGGGAAACGCCCAAAGAAAAAGCCGGCCCCACTTGCATAGGGCCGGCCTGATTGGGTGGCTGGCGCAGCCTCTATTCCTGCAACGCCTTATCCTTGCCCTTGCGGATATTGGGCATCAGCATCGCAATCAAGGCGATGGCGCCAATGGCCAACATGGTCGCGCTGATTGGGCGCTGGACAAACACCATGGGGTCACCGCGCGAAAGCAGCATGGCGCGACGCAGATGTTCTTCCATCATCGGCCCAAGCACGAAGCCGATCAGCATCGGCGCCGGTTCCAGCCGCAGCTTGGAACAGAGGTAACCGAACAGGCCGAAGAACACGGTCTGATACACGTCAAACACATTGTTCTGCAGCGAATAGACCCCGATGGCGCAGAAGACCAGGATCGAGGGATACATGTGGCGATATGGCACCGCCAGCAGCTTCACCCATACGCCAATCATCGGCAGGTTGATGATCAGCAGCATCAGGTTGCCAAGCCACATGGAGGCAATCAGACCCCAGAAAAGGTCGGGCTGTGCTTCCACCATGCGGGGGCCGGGCTGAATACCCTGAATGATCAGCGCGCCCACCATCAGCGCCATCACCGCATTGGCCGGAATGCCAAGCGTCAGCAGCGGGATGAAGGAGGTTTGCGAAGCAGCGTTATTGGCCGATTCAGGACCAGCGACACCTTCAATGGCGCCAGTGCCGAATTCATGCCGACCCTTGGAGACCTTGCGTTCCATCATGTAGGAACCGAAGGAGGCCAGCGCCGCGCCGCCACCCGGCAGAATGCCCAGCAAGCTTCCCACCGTGGTGCCGCGCAGTACTGAGGGGATGGACCGCCGAACTTCTTCACGCGTCATCATCAAGCTGCCGACCTTGCCGGACATGACGCTACGCGCTTCGGGCTTTTCCAAGTTCAGGATGATTTCGGCAATGCCGAACATGCCCATGGCGATGGACACAAAGCCCACACCGTCAGACAATTCAGGAATGCCAAAGGTGAAGCGCTGCTGGCCGGTTTGCACATCAGTGCCCACCAAGCCAAGTGCCACGCCAAACACCACCATGCCGATGGATTTCACCACCGAACCCTGCGCCAAAACAGCCGAGATGATCAGGCCGAGCAGCATCAGCGAGAAGTAATCCGCCGGGCCAAAGGACAGCGCAACCGAAGTCAGCAGCGGCCCGGAAGCCGCCACCAGCACGGTGGAAACACAACCCGCAAAGAAGGATGCCACAGCAGCAACCGTCAGCGCTGCCCCGGCACGCCCGCGCCGGGCCATCTTATAGCCTTCAAGCGTGGTCACGACCGAACTGACTTCCCCTGGTAGGTTCAGAAGAATGGCCGTGGTGGAACCGCCATATTGGGCGCCGTAGTAAATCCCCGCCAGCATGATGATGGCCGTGGTAGCTGGCTGGCCGAAGGTGATCGGCAGCAGCAACGAAATCGTCGCCACCGGGCCAATGCCCGGCAACACACCGATGGCGGTGCCAATGATGCAACCGATTAGGCAGAAAAGCAGATTGTTGAAGGTCAGCGCAACGCCGAAGCCATGCGCGAGATTGGCAATGAGTTCCATGTTAGTTTGCCTTCCCGATCAAAGCTGCGGCCAGAGCGGCACGCGAATATCCAGGTAGCGAATAAAAATAGCCCAGCAGAGCGCGCACAGAAACGCACATAGCCCAGCAACCCCCAAAGGCCGCTCCAGGTGTTCACGATCCGCAAAGGCAGAACATATTACCGTGAGCGTGATGGCAACCAGAAAGCCCAGTGGTTCCAACACAAGTCCGAAAAGGGTGAAGGCTGCGCTCGGCAAGAACAAGGCGCGCCATCCGGGCGGGATGGCCGCTACCAGGCAGCCCACGAACATGCCGATACCAAGCGCATTCCAGCCCGAGGAGGGGAAGCCTGGAATCCGCGCCGCAATCATGCCCGCCGCCACACCAACCACAGCACCCGCAATCAGGAAACCGATTTCCGCGGATGTCCATTTCGCAAGCGGATCAGGGCCACTAAACAAGCCGGTGGCAAGTACAATGGAACCAAGGCCGATCAGCAGCCAAAAGGTCAACATGGGCATATAGCCCGGCCCCATACGTCGCGCTGTACCCAGGTTGTGATCCTGGTTCAGCCACAATGCGACCACGGCGAAAACAATGAACAGTCCCGCCGATAGCAAGTCTTTCGTGTTCAACTTCATGCGCGTTACCTACCCCAATTCTGGACCTTGCCGGTCCGCCTGCCCCCAGGCCTTACGGCCTGCCTTTACGACACATTAATCCGCTGTCGCCCCTGCAGCTTGCACCAAAGGCGCCCAGTTGGCCACTTCCCGAGAGATGAAGCTCGTGTAATCTGCCGGCGAGAGGTCACCGGGCGTTCCGCCAAGTTCCGCGAAGCGTGTCCTGATTTCCGGTGTCGCAAGCACAGCCAGCACATCGCGGTTCAAACGCTCCACAATCGCCGCCGGCGTACCGGCCGGCGCGGAAAGCCCGAACCAGGAATCGGAATCGATCGGGAAGCCTTGCTCTCGGAAGGTCGGCACATCCGGGAAGGCCGAATGCCTTTGGGCAGAACACATGGCCACCGCCACCACTGACCCCTGGCGGATATGCGCCGCAGCTGAAGGCAGGCTATCGGACATCATAGGCACTTGGCCGGCGATCACCGCCTGCATGGCCGGGCCAGCGCCGCGGAAGGGCACATGGGTGATTTCGGTGCCGATCAGGCGGCCCATCTGTACCACCAGCAAATGATTGGACGACCCCGCACCGGATGTCGCCACTTGCAGCCCACCCGGCGCCTTGGCCCGCGCGGCCACATCAGCCAGGTTGCGGATGCCGGCACGCGGATTAGCAACCCAAACAGTCGGGTTTCTGACCACCAAGGCGATATGGGCGAAATCCTTCACCGGATCATAGCGCACCTTCTGCCCGTAAACGGCAGGGCTGATCGCATGGCTCGCGATATTGGACATCACCAGCGTATAGCCATCGGGCGCAGCACGGGCGACCGTTTCGCTGCCAATCGTGGCGCCGGCGCCAGCGCGGTTTTCCACCACCACCGAAACGCCAAGCTTTTCCTGCAAGCCCGCCCCAATCAGTCGCGCGACAAGATCCGTTGTCCCACCAGGGGCGAAGGGCACCACCAAGCGAATGGATTGATTGGGCCAGGCGGATTGCGCGTATGTAGACCGCCCCGCCAAAGGCAAGGCGCCAATACCCAGCATCACGCTACGGCGTGCAACGATCCCCAATTTCATCTCCCTGTCTTAGTTCGATTCTATGGCATGGGTCCCCAAACTCGGCAAGCGAGGCCAAACCCCCGCCTTGCCAGCCCGGAACCTTGCGCCAATCATCATGTCAAACCGATGAAGGACAAGACCCATGCCGCCAGCAGACCGCCTGCCCAATGACCCCGAAACACGCATCCGTGAAGCAACCGAAGCGGTGGCCCCACGTCTGATCGAAATCCGCCGCGATATCCACACCCATCCGGAACTTGCCTTTCAGGAAACCCGCACTGCCGGGATCGTGGCCGCTGAACTGACGCGGCTTGGCCTCGCTCCGCGCACGGGCGTGGGCCGCACCGGGGTGGTGGCTGAAATCAAGGGTGGGCGCCCAGGGCCGGTGCTTGCCATTCGCGCCGATATGGATGCGCTGCCGATCCATGAGGAAACGGCACTGCCCTTCGCGAGTGAAATCGCCGGGCAGATGCATGCCTGCGGTCATGATATCCACACCTCCACCCTTCTTGGCGTCGCGGCGGTGCTCAAGGATCTGGCGCCGCAGCTTGCCGGCACCGTCAGGCTGATCTTCCAGCCGGCAGAGGAAGTGCTGGAAGGCGCGGCCGCCATGATCGCCGATGGCGCCGCTGATGGCGTGGATATGGCGATTGGCTTTCACAATCACCCCGATATGCCGGTGGGCAGCTTTGGTTATGTGCGCGGCGCCTGCCTGGCGGCATCTGACCGGTTTGACCTGATCATCCAGGGCAAATCCGGCCATGCCGCGCATCCTTATGCGGCGATTGACCCCATCGTGGCGGCAGCGGCCTTTGTGCAGGAAGCACAAACCGTGGTCAGCCGGGAAATCAAGCCGCTGCATCCCGCTGTTGTC
>CAIMVB010000023.1 GCA_903844785.1 uncultured Rhodospirillales bacterium
GCTGCCGCTGCCCTTGGGGCTCCTCAATATCCTGGTGGGCCTCATGCGGCGTATTCCAGGCTTGCCTTCCATCGGCGCCGATGAAATCCGCCGCTTGACCGAGGATAAGGCCTTCGACATTGCGCCCATGCGCGATATTCTCCGTGTTCTGCCCATCCCCCTGAAAGGGGGGCTGGCGCTGACATTTGCTGACGCCCACCAAACTGCTTGAAGGTGCCCTATGCCGATCATCAACCGCATCGCTGAATTCCACCCGGAAATGACCGCCTGGCGCCGGGATTTTCACGAACATCCGGAATTGGGGTTTGAGGAAACGCGCACCTCCGCGGTCATTGCTGAAAAGCTCCGCGAATTCGGCTGTGATGAGGTGGTGACCGGTATCGCCAAAACCGGGATTGTCGGCGTTATCCGTGGGCGTGTGGATAATGGCCGTGCCATTGGGCTGCGCGCGGATATCGATGCCCTGCCCATCCTGGAAGAAACCGGCCTGCCCTATGCCTCCAAAATCCCCGGCAAGATGCATGCTTGCGGGCATGATGGGCATACCACCATGCTGCTGGGCGCGGCGAAGTACCTGGCGGAAACCCGCAATTTCGACGGCACGGTTTATGTGATTTTCCAGCCCGCAGAAGAAAACCTGGCGGGTGGTGAGGTTATGGTAAAGGAAGGGCTATTCACCCGCTTTCCGATGGAACGCGTTTTCGGCATGCATAATTGGCCGGGCGCGCCGGAAGGCACTTTCCTGTGGCGTGAAGGCCCGGTCATGGCGGCGGTGGCCAATCTGGAAGTGAATATCACCGGCAAGGGTGCGCATGGCGCCATGCCGCATAATGGCGTTGACCCGATTGTGGTTGCCGCCGCCATTGTGCAGGCGCTGCAATCCATTGTCGCGCGCAATGTGGAACCGGTGGAAGCGGGTGTGATCACCATTGGCCATATCAATGGCGGACACACCTTCAATGTCATCCCGGAAAATGTGCGCATGCTGGGCACAGCACGCTGGTTTGCCCCGGAAGTGGGCGATTTGCTGGAACGCCGCTTCAAGGAAACCGTGACCGGCATCGCCACCGCCATGGGTGCCACCGCCACCGCTGAATTCGCCCGCGCCTATCCCGCGACAATCAATGAAGTGGAAAGCGTGCATCTGGCCGCCAAGGCCGCGCGTGCCGTGCAAGGCGAAGCCCGCGTGCTGCCCATGCCGAAGCCAACCATGGGGGGTGAGGATTTCTCCTTCATGCTCAATGCCAAGGCGGGGGCTTATGTCATGCTGGGTGGCGGGCGTGGGCCGAATGAGGCGCAGGTGCATCACCCGCTTTATGATTTCAACGACAATATCCTGCCCGTCGGCGCTTCCTATTGGGCGACGCTGACGGAACAATTATTGCCGCGCGGTTGAAACATACGCGGAAGGCGCGCCGGGTTTAACCGAGCGCGCTTTCCGTTACATCCTCAGCCACCAAGCCGGCAAAGCCCGGCGTGCGCTTAATGGCGCCCGCTGAGAGCATGCCGCGTTCCAATTGCGCCAGCGCTTCCGGCGGGAAATGCGGCGCTTCGGTCCAAAGTTTCACAGATTTGTAGCGTGCAATGGAACGCGCCATCAGCGCGGCATCGCCACCCGGAAAGAAATCCGCGATGCAGGTGACAATTTCCTGCGGTGAGGCAGCGGCAAACCAGCGCAACGTGCGTGCCAAGCCACGCACCATGGCTTCCATAGCCGCGCGCCTCGCTGAGATGACATCTGTTCGCGCATAAAACGCTGTATAGGAAGTCGGCCCCCGGCTGGCTTGGGCGTGCCAGACATGGCCGGTGCCGGCGGTTTCCATCTGGCTGACCAGCGGTTCGAAAAGCTGCGCCACATCCAGCGTACCAGCAGCAACCGCTTCGGCATTGGCTGTCATGGGTTGATCCGTCACGCGCTTGATGGCGCCCGGATCAATGCCTGCCTGGCGGATATCATCCTGCAATGTCCACCAGGGGGTGGGCACTTCGCTCACGGTGCCAAGTGTCATTTGCGCTAGATCGCGCAGATGAAAGCCGGGATTGGGGTTTCGCCCGACCAGGAAGAAAGGATCGCCCATCACCACCGCGCCGAAAAGACGCAAGGGGCAAGCGTGATCTGCATCATGCGCCAGCAGCAGGCGCATCGGCCCACCCCAGGCGAGGTCCGCTGTGCGATCCAGCACCGAATCCTTCGCGAGGGAAGGTACGGTGCCGGCCAGCAAGGTAACCTCTACCCCTTCCGCCGCGTAATCGCCGCGCGCGAGTGCGGCATAGAAAGGCGCATAGAATAGCGCGCGGAAAGGTTCCTGGACCTTCAGGTGATGATTGGCCATGGCGCGTTCAGCCGCGACCTTCGAAGGGCATTTTCGTCGCCTTGATGGTCATGGTGAAGATATTCGCCTCCAGCGGCAGATTCGCCATATGCAGAATGGCATTGCCGACATGCGCCGCATCCATGGTGGGTTCCACCGCAACACTACCATCGGCCTGCTTCACGCCACGCGTCATGCGCTGCGTCATGGGTGTGGCAGCATTGCCGATATCAATCTGCCCCGCGCAAATATCGTATTTGCGGCCATCGAGCATCAGGGATTTGGTCAGCCCCGTAATGGAATGCTTGGTGGCGGTATAAGGCGCGCTATCCGGGCGCGGCGTATGGGCGCTGATCGAACCATTATTGATGATGCGCCCGCCCTGCGGCTTCTGCTCCTTCATCATGCGAAACGCCGCCTGGGCGCACAGAAAACACCCGGTCAGGTTCACGCCCACAACGCGGGTCCAATCCGCATAGGTCAGGTCTTCAAAGGGCATGCCTGGCACATTGGTGCCGGCATTATTGAACAGCATATCAAGCCGCCCGAAGCGCTGCTTGACGGTCGCGAAAAGCGCATCCACCGCCGCCGGGTCTGAAACATCGGAAGGCACCGCCAGCGCGCGCGACGCATTGGCCCCCGCAAGCCCAATGGTTTCCTGCAAGGCATCGGCGCGGCGCCCTGCCAGCACCACCTGCCAACCACCGCCCAGCAGCGCCAGCGCCGCCGCGCGGCCCACGCCGCTGCCAGCGCCCGTGACAACCGCGATCTTGCCTTCAGTGCTCATGTCTCATTTCTCTCTCTCAAGGGTTTGGCGAAGATTGCAGCGCCCGCGCGCGGCTGGCAATCCGCCGTCATCAATAGGTCGCGCGCCCGCCCGATATGTCGAACACCGCACCGGTGGAAAAGGAACAGGCTTCTGAGGCCAGCCAGCAGACCAATTCCGCGATTTCCCCCACCTGCACAAAGCGATCCATCGGGATTTTGGACCGCATCCAGGCGATTTGCTGCGCAGTCATTTGCTTGAAGATATCGGTCTCCGCCGCCGCAGGTGTCACGCAATTGGCCAAAACGCCGCTGCCCGCCAATTCCTTGCCGAGGGATTTGGTCAGCCCAATCAAGCCAGCCTTGGAAGCGCTGTAATGCGATGCATTCGGATTGCCTTCCTTGCCAGCGATGGACGCAATATTCACCACGCGCCCATAACCGGCGGCGCGCATATGCGGGACCACAGCGCGGGAGACGATGAAGGGTGCAATGAGGTTCACCTCAATCACGCGGCGCCATTCCGCCACGGGCAATTCCCAGACGGGCGCATTGCCGCCCGTGATGCCGGCATTATTGACCAGAATATCAATCCGCCCATGGGCAGAAAGGGTCGCTTCCGTTGCGGATTCCACCGCCGCCGCATCGGTTAGATCCAGGATATGGGTGCTGACACGCGCGGCCTGGCCAAGGCTTGCCGCGGCGGCCTTGGCGGCGGCTTCATCCATATCCCAAATGGCGATGCCCGCACCGCGGCTTGCGGCAAGCGCCGCCACCGCAAGCCCAATGCCGCGCGCCGCCCCTGTTATCACCGCAACTCGGCCTGACAGATCAGTTTTCGCCATGGAATCCTCCTGTTTCTGGCAGTCTTGACGGGAAAAGCCGCCCTGGAAAGAGGAAAGGCTTCCCGTGCCTGGAAATGCCTGCCTATACTTCCCCCAGCCGGTGCCTGACGCCGGTATAAAAACGGGAGAAACGTCATGAATCGTAGGCAATTGCTTGGGGCAACCCTGGCTGCGGCGGGCCTTGCCGCGCCGGCTGTGGCGCGCGCACAGCAGGCCATCACCCTGAATGGCGCGAGTCAGTTCAATGATGATCACGTCTTCACCCGCGCCCTGGTGCGGTTCGAAGAATTGGTGAAGCGCTACTATACTGCGGGCCCGGTGAATTTCGTGCTGCACAAAAACAGTAGCCTGGGGCTTGAGAAGCAGTATTTCGAATATATGTCGGCGGGCCGCGGTGCGGTGGATTACGGCATTGTCTCGCCAGCGCATATGTCCACCTTCAGCCGCGCGGCGCCTTTTGTGGATGCGCCCTTCCTGTTCCGTGACCTGAAGCATTGGAACCAGGTGCTCGATCAAAACCTTTTCGCGCCCGTCGCGGATGAGGTGGAACGCCGCGCCAAGGTGATGCTGATCGGCTATGCCGGCGGTGGCGTGCGCAATATCTTCGCCAATAAGCGCATCACCAATATGGCGGAACTGCGCGGGCTGAAAGTGCGCGTGCAAGGCGCGCCGATCTGGTCGCGCACCTTCCAGGCGGCGGGGATGTCGCCATCCGTGATCGCCTATAATGAAGTCTATAACGGCATTCAGAACAACGTGATCGAAGCTGGTGAGAATGAAGCGGCGGGCGTTGAGGCAATGCGCTTCTATGAAGTGGCGCCCAACCTGATCATGACCGAACACGCCATCACCATCCGCCCGATCTGCTTCGCAAGCCAAACCCTGGCGCGGCTGCCCCCTGCCTTGCAGGAAGCGGTGAAGCGTGCGGGCCGTGAAGCGGGCGCCTTCGGGCGTGAGGCCGAAAGCAGTGAAGATGGGCAGAAAATCGCCGCCCTTGAAACTGCCGGCCGCTTGCGGCGCGTGGCTTTTAATGACCGTGCCGCGCTGAAGCGCGCGGTTGATCCAGTGATGGAAGCCTATGCCAAGGAAGTGGGCGCCGAGAGCATCTTCACGCGTATCAATGCGCTGACTTCCTGATGACGCAATACCTTCCAGCGGCCGTGTGCCGCTGGAAGGTGATATGCCAGAACAAGAAGAATTTTTTCAATCGCCGGATATTGAGGGGGCGTCATGCGCGAAGCTGGTTTGCGCCAGGCCGTGCAAAGAATGGCTGATCTCTATAGCCGTTTTCTGTCATTGCTATTGGCGCTTTGCGTCTTCATTCTAATCTTTCCTGTGGCCTTGCAGGTGTTTGCGCGCTTCACGGATTTCCTGCCGCACTACATCTGGACCGAGGAAATGGCGCGCTTTCTGCTGGTTTGGACCATCATGATCGGCGCTATGGTGGGGTTGAAGGAAGGCATCCATTTCAATGTGGATCTTTGGCCGGATTTGAAGGGCCGCGCGCGCGCCGCGCTTGATCTGGTGACCGGAGTTTTCGTGCTGGCCTTTGCCGCCGCCTTCCTGTGGTACGGGATTGAGTTTGTGGATTTCGCTTGGTTTCGCATCAGCGAATTAGCGGAATTGCCGCTTTGGCTGATCCATCTCGCTTGGCCGATCCTTGGTTTTTCCTGGCTGCTTTTTGGCGGCCTTAAATTCTACGATGATTTGCGGATCCTGTTCGGGGGAGAAGCGCCATGATGGGCGGGAATGTCTTGGCGCCGAGCGAAGCGGCCTGGATTTTATTCGGTGGCTTTTTTGCCCTCCTTGCCTTGCGTGTACCGGTGGCGGTGGCGCTTGGCATGGCCTGTCTGCCGGTGATGTTGATTGAACCGCGCCTTGGCGCCATGACGCTGATGCAGGAAACTTTCAACGCCTATAATTCCTTCATCCTGCTTGCGGTGCCCTTCTTCCTGCTGACCGCCAATCTGATGAATGTGGGCGGCATTACCGATCGCCTGGTCAGGCTATCGCGCGCGCTGGTTGGGCATTTCCCAGGTGGGCTCGCGCAGATCAATGTGGTGCTGTCCATCTTTTTCGCGGGCATCAGCGGCAGCAGCACCGCCGACGCCGCATCGCAGTCCAAGATCTTCATCGAAGCGCAGCGGCGCGAAGGCTATGATGACAGTTTCTCTGTCGCCATCACCGCCGTTTCCGCCGTGCTCGCGGTGATTATTCCGCCTTCCATTCTGATGATTGTCTGGGGTGGGGTGCTGACAGTTTCCATCGGCGCGCTGTTTCTGGCGGGTGTCATCCCCGGCTTGCTGATTGGCCTGGTGCAAATGGCGACCGTGCACGCCTATGCCAAAAAGCGCGGCTACCCGACCTATCCGCGCGCCAATCTGCGCGAATTGGGCTTCGCCACCTGGATTTCGCTGCCCGCGCTGATGACACCCTTCATTATCATTGGCGGCAAGATTTTCGGCTGGTTCACCGCCACCGAAAGCGCCTGCATCGCGGTTCTGTATGCCGGGGCGCTTTCACTGGTTGTCTATCGGGAAATGGATTTAAAGGGGCTTTACGGCGCACTTGGTGAAACGGGCCGGCTTGCGGCGGTGGCGTTGTTTTGCGTAGGCACCGCGTCCGCCTTTGGTTGGTTGCTCGCCTATTACAAAATCCCTGAAGCCATCCTTGCCGGGGTTTCCGCCTGGGGTATGGGCAAGATCGCGACCGGCTTTTTCATCGCCGGCGTCTTCCTGGTGGTGGGATGCTTTCTGGATGCGATTCCGGCCATCATTATTGTCGGCGCCATCCTGCAACCCTTGGCAATGGAAGTTGGCATCCACCCGGTGCATTTCGCCATGATCGGCATTGTGAGCCTCGCCTTCGGGCTGGTCACGCCACCTTATGGGTTATGCCTGATGATCGCCTGCCATGTTGCCGGATTGAAAATGAGCGCGGTGCTGAAGGATACCATCATCATGCTGCTGCCAATGCTGGCGGTGCTCGGCCTTGTGATCATGTGGCCCGATGTATCGCTGATCCTGCCGCGGCTGATTTCCCCCGAATTCCTGGAATAAGGGGAAAGTCAGCCAGCAGTGATGCGGGCCGCAAATCCGCCCAAGAATACGGCCAGCCCCAAATCAAGCGCGACGAAACCCGCAGCACCCAAAGCGGTCAGGCGCAGCGCATGGCGCGCGACAAACCATTCAAGCCATAGCGCATAAAACAGCGCCAATAGCCCACCGAGGTCGAGCAATGTGCCGTTGCCGAGCAATACCCCCGGCAGGCTTAACGCAGCCAATGCCAGGTATTGCACCGCCGCAGACCAGTTCCAGGCAGCGATGAAGCGCGGCCAAGCCTCGGCCACGCCAATCGCCTTCGCAAGATAAAGCGACGCCAAAGCGAAACCCGCCCAGGAGGCAACGAAAACCAGCAAATCCACCACAAGCGACAGCGCCACATCCACTGGCGCGCTCGACTGATCCTTCAAGAATAGAAAAATCGGCAAGCAGATCGCCGCTGCACGGAAGGAAAAAGCCGCTACCGGCAAGGTATTTTCGAATGCCGCAAGCCCCGCCACGCGCCCGCGCGCCAGCATGAAGGCGCCGGCCAGCGCGCGTGCTACGCCACCTTGGGGTGGGTTGCTCAGCCGACCAGCTCCTCAAGCGCCATGCGGTAAAGCTTGGCGAGGTCACGCAACTCATCAATCGGTGCGCACTCATCCACCTTATGCATGGTCGCACCCACCGCACCCAATTCCGCCACAGGGCAATAGCGCGTGATGAAGCGCGCATCAGAAGTGCCGCCGCCGGTATCAAGCTTTGCCTGCGCGCCCGTTGCGCGTTCAATGGCGCGTTGCAGGCCGGCCACGAAGGGACCTGGTTCGGTCAGGAAGCTTTCGCCTGAGACCGTCACCTTCAAATCATGATTGGGCGCTTCTTCTTCCAGCACCGCGCGGATACGCGCCGTCAGGCCGCTACTTTTGTGCAGATCATTGAAGCGGATATTCAAAAACGCCTTGGCCGCCGCCGGGATTACATTGGATGCGCTATTGCCGACATCAAACCCGGTCACTTGCAGCGTTGAAGCCTGGAACCAATCGCTGCCATTATCCAGGGGTTCAGCAGTCAGCCGATTGAGCGCGCGCATCAAGCGATGGATCGGGTTATCGGCACGTTCCGGATAGGCGGAATGGCCCTGGATACCATGCACGGTGATATGCGCCGTCATAGAACCGCGCCGGCCGATTTTCAGCGTATCGCCCAGCGTCACCTTGGAAGTGGGTTCGCCTACCAGTGCCATATCGGGGATCTGATCATTATCCGCCATCCATTCCAGCACTTTCGCAGTGCCATTGATGGAAGGCCCTTCCTCATCGCCGGTGATCAGCAGGCTGATGCTGCCCTGATGATCCGGGCGCAGTTTCAGAAAATCGCTGAGCCCGGCGATGAAAGCCGCAATGCTGCCCTTCATGTCGCAAGCGCCGCGGCCATAGATCATGCCATTGGCGATTTCCGCCCCAAAGGGGTCATGAGTCCAACCGGCGCGATCACCCACCGGCACCACATCCGTGTGCCCCGCATAGCAAAAATGCGGCCCATACTTGCCGCGCCGGGCGAAAAGATTATCCACCTCCGCGAATTTCAGCCGCGTGCAGGTGAAGCCGAGCGGCGTGAGTGCTGCTTCCAGCACGCCAAGCGCGCCGCCTTCTTCCGGCGTGACGGAAGGGCAGCGGATCAGCGCTTGCAGCAGGGGAAGCGGATCAGTCACGCAGCAATTCATTGATCGCGGTCTTGGCGCGGGTTTGCGCATCCACCCGCTTCACGATCACCGCGCAATAGAGCGAAGGCCCGGGCGAGCCATCCGGCAGCGGCTTGCCGGGCAGGGAGCCAGGCACCACCACGGAATAGGAAGGCACGCGGCCCATGAAAATCTCGCCCGTGGTCCGATCCACAATCTTGGTGGTGGCGCTGATGAAAACGCCCATGGAAAGCACGGATCCGCGTTCCACAATGACACCTTCCACCACTTCGGACCGCGCGCCGATGAAGCAATCATCTTCAATCACCACCGGGTTTGCTTGTAGCGGTTCCAGCACACCACCAATGCCAACCCCGCCGGAGAGATGCACATTCTTGCCGATTTGTGCGCAGGAACCGACGGTGGCCCAGGTATCCACCATGGTGTTTTCTTCAACCCGCGCGCCGAGATTCACGAAGGAAGGCATCAGCACCACATTGCGCGCGATATAAGCCGAACGGCGCACCACAGCGCCCGGCACCACCCGGAATCCTGCCTCACGGAAGCGGTTCTCGCCCCAGCCTTCAAACTTCAGCGGCACCTTGTCATAAGCGCCGGTCGAAATATCCATCGGCGCGGAATCCGCCAGGCGGAAGGACATCAGCACCGCCTGTTTCAACCATTGATTGACCTTCCAGCCGCCATTACCATCAGGCTCCGCCACCCGGGCCTTCCCGGAATCGAGCATTTCCAGCGCTTCCTCCACCGAAGCGCGATCAGCGCCGGTGGTGGTGGGGGAAAGCTGGTCGCGCCGTTCCCAAAGCGCTTCGATGCGGGACTGAAGGGCGGTCATGGTCATGGGGCGGTTTCCTCCGGCAAAGTGGCCTTTCCTTGCGGCGCGGCGGGGGCGCTGTCAACGCCAGAAAGTAACGAAAGATTAGCCAAACAAGCTGATGATGCCGCATGCGAGGCATTTACCAAATCCGCGCGCCAAATACGTCCTCATGCCGCGTGGCCCAAACCCCTGCGGCCCAGGGATTTGTCCGGGCATGAGCGGTACGGTCGAGAATCTGCTGCGCTTGGCACGCGATAGTGAGGCCGCAACCAGGGCGGTGCTGGCACGCAACGCCACCACGCCGCAGGAGGTATTGGCGTTTCTTTCTAAGGATGCCGACCCGTATGTCAGGGCCAGTGTGGCGACTAATCCACGCGCGCCTTTTTCTGTCCTCAACCTGTTATCGGAAGATGATGATGTCTCGGTACGTGAAGCTTTGGCGCGGCGCGTGGCGGGTCTTCTTCCTTCGCTTTCTTCCTCAACTCATGATCGCTTGGCGACTATCTTGCAGCCCATCTTGTTGCGTCTGGTCGAAGATACGGCGGTTGAGATCCGTTTGATTATCGCTGAAGCAGCCAAGCAACTTGCAACGGTGCCACGGGATGCGGTGCGGCGCTTGGCGGTGGATACGGAAATACGGGTTGCAGAGCCGGTCATTCGCCTTTCGCCCTTATTGACCGAAGATGATTTGCTGGCCTTGATAGCCGCACCACCTGCCGCCACCACCATTCATGCTGTCGCGCGCCGCGCAGGGATTGGGGAAGCGGTCACTGATGCGCTGATTGCGCAGGGTGATTGTGCCGCCATTGGGCTGATGCTCGAAAACAGCAGCGCAAAAATTCGGCCTGCCAGTTTGGATGATGTGCTGAACCGGGCGCGCTTCAATCCGGAATGGTTTCCAAGTCTTATGGCGCGCCCCGCGCTGACGCCCGATACCGCCATACGTCTGGCCGGGGTGGTGTCGGATACGATGCTCCGCCCCCTGATGCAGCGCCCCGATGTGGATCAAGCGCTGCTATTTCGTATCCGCCAATGCGTCGCCGATCGCGTGGGCCTGCCGCAGCCCAATTTTCCTGGCAGTGGCGCGGGCCAGCAAATTGACCCGGTCAGCAAGGGCTTCCCGGCCAAATCCATGGTCTGGCGCAGAGATAAACGAGGCCCGCGCGTTTGAGTGCTAGGGGCGGATCAGCGTCCCCGCCCCGCCATCAGTGAATAATTCCCGCAGCACGGCATGTGGCACGCGCCCATCCAGGATAACGGCGCCCTTTACGCCCTTCTCAACGGCATAAATGCAGGTTTCCACCTTCGGGATCATGCCGCCGGAAATCCAGCCATCGGCGATACCCTTCTTCACCTCGGCCACCGTCATTTCCGGGATGAAATTGCCATCGGGCCCAAGCACACCGCGCACATCGGTCAGCATCAGCAGGCGTTCGGCGGAAAGCGCGCCGGCAATGGCACCCGCTACAGTATCGGCATTGATGTTATAGGTCTGCCCATCCGCGCTTGCGCCAACGGGGGCCACCACCGGCACGATATCCGCGCCAATCATCAATTCCAGCACGCGTGGGTTGATGGATTCCGGTTCACCCACAAAACCAAGATCCAGCACTTTTTCGATATTGCTGTCCGGGTCGCGATAGGTGCGCGTGAGTTTACGCGCCCGCACCAGGCCGCCATCCTTGCCGGAAATGCCAACCGCCATCACGCCCGCGCGCGTGATGGCTTCCGCCACCTGCTTATTTACCGGCCCCGCCAAGACCATTTCCACCACATCCAGCATGGCGGCATCGGTTACGCGCAAGCCCTGCACGAAGGTGGATTTCACATCCAGCCGCTTCAGCATGGCATTGATCTGCGGCCCGCCACCATGCACCACCACGGGGTTCACGCCCACCTGTTCCAGCAGCGCGATATCGCGGCCAAAACGCAGCGCGGTTTCTTCTTCGCCCATGGCGTGGCCGCCATATTTCACCACCACGATCTGATCATCGTAGCGCTTAAGGAAGGGCAGGGCCCCTGCCAGGATTTCCATCTGGTCCTGGGCGGTATTGGTCATGAAAGACGATCCTGTAATTTCGGATGGCGTGTAGGGGGCGGTAGCGGGGGGGGTCAAGATGCTGGCGGGTGGCTGGCCTTTTTCTCCCAACCGCGCGCGGCTTGCTGCCAATAGGTCAAGCTATGGCCGGCGGCCTTGCCCGCCGCCCAACGCGCCCGCGCA